>JAIEOS010000118.1 GCA_019750295.1 Bdellovibrionales bacterium
GGATCTTTTGGTTTTGCCACAGAGACTTATCGGGGAATTTTAGATTTCGTCAACAACACTGTTAACGCCCAACGTACTCCAAAACTGCACTTTTTTGCACCTCTAAGCTACTTTTGGTCACTTTTTTGGTGCCTCCTCATCGATGGTCACCCAAAATGAGTGCGGCTCCCGTAGAGGGCTTAGAAAAAACCTGCTCCAATTGCGGTAAAACCTTTTGGATCTGCAAGCACTGTTGGCGTGGACAAAAATATTGTGGTGCACATTGTAGAATTGATGTTCGTAAGCGAAATCGCAGAGTTATCGAGCGCCGTTATGCTTCAACTCTTCGAGGAAAAGAGAGCCGTCGTCGAAGACAAAAAAATTATCGCCGTCGCAAAATATTTTTGAAGACCATAACTGATCACTCTTCAAACAAACACAAACATATATTAGAACCATCTCAATCCCGTGCATCTTATCATGCTAACAAATGCACACACTGCGAGAATAAAGTGAGCGCAATTAATCTCGGCGAAGATATTATGAATAAAACAGGATTATATTTTTCCTTCACGCGCTTGAGGCTTAATCTATGACACGTACTCCTTGGAATCGAAAAAAGAAACACCACCGCCTCAAAACCAAAGTTGATGTTTCCTCCTGCGTTCCCTTCCCCTTCAAAACAAAGCGAGTCCGACCCCGAAAAAGAAAACCAAAACATCCAGGCTTCACAGTTACATCCCCTCACCTTCAGTGGATTTTTGAAAACTCTAAACCTTAGGAGAGTATTTTATGGATAAAACAAAACTTGATCGACAGATGAAAAAATTTGAAAACTATTTGACCGTAGATCGCGGTCTTTGCAAGGTAACAGCTATTGGCTACTGTAAAGCAGCTAGTATTTCCCTACGGCGCATGAAAAAGTTTGTTCCAAAGTATTGTCACATCAAAGAACATAGCAGTGATATGCAGAGTGACTGTAGTGCTGATGACCAAATTGCACGGATTAAGTATCGCGTAAAAAGTGGACAGTTACGTTCGATCACTCATGCGGGTAAGCCCTTTCAAATTGCGCCCGAGTGGATTTTGAAGGATGAGGCCCAAAGCGGAAGAGTCGCTGGGAGAGCAGGATATGAGAAAGTCATTAATGGAATAAGGAATAAGGCGTTTGATATATTAGTCGTGGACGATTTGTCGAGGCTCACCCGCTCTTTAGGAAATTTACTCGGTCTCTACGACATGCTGAAATGGTATGAGGTAGAGCTTATTTCAATCTGCGATGGTATTAGTAGTGAAGATCCAAGCGCCAAGACATTTTTCACTGTAAAAGGAATGGTAAATGACTTTTCCAATGATATTCATGCTGAGCGAGTGATTCGTGGATTAGAAACTCGGGCGCTTAAAGGATTGTCTTGTGGTGATTATCCGTATGGTTATGATTCGGCACCAACAAAATTCGAAAATGCCAAAGGCCGCCCTTTTCCGTCGCACTATAAAATTAGTGTTAATAAACTGGAAGCACAAACAGTACGTCGTATTTTTGCAATGTATGATTTGGGATTAGGATATACCAGAATTGCAAAGGTACTTAATGAAGAAAAAACCCCGTCACCCAGTGCATATCTAAAAAAGGCGGGGAAAACTCCTTCTTGGTCTCCTCGGGGCGTGCAGCATATCCTTCAAAATTCAAAATATGTTGGCATTTGGAAATGGAAAAAAACCAAATTAGGCTTACACCCTGAAACCCGTAGGAGGACTTCAAAAGAGCGTCCAATCACGGATTGGGTGACACATTTAGAGGGTAAGGAAGTAAGGGAAGATTTGCGGATCGTCGATCAAGCCGCGTGGGAACAGGTGCAATTAAAATTTGAGGAAAATAAAAAAATTCCGAGAGATTTACGCAATAATGGGCGCTGGTACGACCGGAAAAAAATTCTTCCAGATCATCCTTTTTCCGGTTTAATGGTCTGTAATATTTGCTCCACAAACTTTACCCTTATTAGTGGACGCCGTGGTGGTTATTATGGTTGTTCCGATGCCCATTTGCGAGGAACCTGTAGCAATAAACAAATGATACAAATTGATCGTGTTGAGTCTTCGTTGGTCGATACTATTGCAGACAAGTTAGGTCAGAATGAGATCCTAAAATATGCGGCTGAAAAATATAATAAAGTTCTGCAAGAAAAACTTTCTGTCGCGCCAGAAAGGCTAAAGAAAATTGATGTTGAGATTGAACGTACCGAGGAAGAGTTGACTAAGCTGTTAGACTTTATTGTTAGCGGGAACTCATCAGATACAATTAACACCGCAATAAAGGACCGTGAGGAACGGAAGGTGAAACTCCTAAGTGAGGCTCGTGCTCTTAAATCGGCGCAAATAAAAATTAAGCAGGTAAATAGCGTGGATATAAGAGACAGGCTGGACAACCTGTGCTTGGCGCTGAAAAGTAAGCCACAGGAAGCTTATCCTGCCATTAGGACACTATTTCCAGATCCAATTCAAATGCATCCAAAAGGAAAGTGCCTGCATGGCACAAGTCTTTATGAGATGAGGGGTCGTATCGTGCTCAATGGTATTTTGGATAAGAATTTTGAGATCAGTGTAAAAAAAGAAACGGAGGAAGGCGCTGATGCGCTTTCCTCTGGTAATGCTAGATCATTGCCCCGTCCTTGTGTTTCCAAGGGGCTAGGGTTCGGTGCACATGAAAATGGGGTGATCGACGGGGCTTGAACCCGCGACAACCAGAATCACAATCTGGGGCTCTACCAACTGAGCTACGACCACCGCAAAGTAAGACACTTCCCTTATAAATATTGGGGGGCGGTTAAGCAATCACTTATTGCGGCATTTTTAGGGGTTTATCTTAAAATTAAGCAATTTACGGGGGTTTGGGGGGCCTGCCACCGCTTTTTGGCCTGATTTTGAAGAGCCGAGTCCATCAAGAGTCGATCGTGGCGAAGATCTTGATCTTCACGTTACCGGCTTGCAAAGGAAGGACTATTCCGGCGCTCTGTCGAACAAAATCCTCCTTATCCTTTCCTTCAAGGGTGACGGAATAGACGTCGGTGTACTTCGATCGGTCGACTTTATGGATGCCGCACTTTAAAATTGTTTCTCCGAGGGCTCGGTAGATGAAATCAATGTCGGAATCTGTAATAGATTTGACGCTCTCTGAAAGATATTTCAGATCTCCGGTGTCGGCGGCCACACAAAATGAGTTTTTGATTTTTCCAAGCTGCACAACAAGGACACGGACCGAAGTCATATCAGTAATGTCTTCCCCTACTTTTTTAATGTAGGTCGCTCCCACACTTACCTCGGACTTGATGGCGGACTTTAAAAAATCTGTGGTTGCGGCGATCAAATTATTATAAACGGTTGCCGAAAGCCGTTCTTTGCCCTGGCTACTTCGTAATTTGTTTTCGATGATCTCAATGAGTTCGTTATATACAAAAGGTTTGGTCACAACGCTCACAAAATGGAACTTACTCTCGATATCTTTGGTCGCAAAACCCGAGAGAAGTATCACCGGCGTCGACTCATTCATGGGATTGCGACGGAGTGCTTCGATGAAATTCTCACCATCTTTTCGTGGCATTTTGAGGTCAGTTATAATGCAATGAAAAGCCTGGAAATGGATCTTTGTGGTCGCTTCCATCCCATCACTAGCCTCCACAACGCGCACCGAATCCCCAAAGTTAAATTTAATAAGCTCCTTGAGCGATTGACGAATATCAGGCTCGTCATCCACCAAAAGGATCCACTTTGGACTTTTTTTATCGGCTTGCTTTTCGGAAACCCCTACTTGTGTGCCGTTGACATTATCACTGGTCGACAAACATATACCCCTGTCCGCGGATGGTTTTTACTCTGCGTCCAAGCCCTCCCATTTTTTTACGGAGAGCTGTTACGTGCACATCGAGGGTGCGCGAAGACCCACTCCGTGAAGATAAAAATTGATCGCTCAGCTGATCTCGACCGATCACCGAACCGCGATGAGTGACAAGTTCCAATAGAATTTTATATTCGGTGAGAGTCAGTTCCAGTTCGGAATTTTCGATCCAGACTTCCTGAGTCCGCATATTAATCACGAGATTGCCCACACTCACCTTTTGCCCTTGAGCTAAGGACCCTTTTGTTCTCTTAAGCATGGCCTGAGTCCGCACTTCTAACTCTTGCAAGGAGATTGGCTTGGTCAACATATCGTCGGCACCCAATTTAAAGGCTTCGATCTTATCATTATAATCTGCACAACCAGTAAGCATAATCACCGGAACTTGCTTAAGTCCCTCGTCACCCCTCAGTGCGTTAATAACTTCGAAGCCGTGCTCCGTTCCGAGCTTCTTATCAAGAATAACGAGGTCTGGTTGAAAAGACTGAGCCTGTTGAATGCCCTCAGATTTGTTAAAGGCCTTATGAACTTTGAAGTTTTTCGCTTCTAAGTAATCCTGTACGGATTGGCAGAACTCAGCTTCGTCATCGATAATTAATACCTTACTCTGCATCATTTCCTCTTCTTAATGAAAACATATTCCTCTGTACTTAATAAACAAATTAGCTTTATATCTTGTCAATATCATTTTGTCCTAGCAGAACTAAAAGCATTGCGTTAGAGTCTAAGTATGAATTTGTTACCTGAAACTTGCCAAACATTTTTTAGTATACTTCTTTTAGTATACTTCCCGAAGCTACAATTCTAGTTAATCAATACTATGAGTTTACCGCTGCAAACGCTGCTTTCGAAAAACTTATCGGTGGCAATGCTTTAGAATTTAGCAGATCGACCTTAAAAGATCTTTTTATTTTTTCAAAACCCGATGAAATGGCCGAAGTTTTAAATAATCTTAAGAAACTAGACCTGACTCCATTTCGTTGGGAGTGTCGACTCCAGCATAAATCTGGAGTGTTTATCACTGTCGCCGCCAGCGTACGACGCTGGTCCCCACAAAATGGAGACGAAGAGGTCTATTGTATTCAGTTCCATGACTTAACCGATCTCAAGATCAAAGAGGATCAACTCCAGCGAATTTTAGATAACACCTATGATGGATATTGGGACTGGCGCGTGGGGACCGACGAAATGTACTTATCGCCTCGCATGTGGCAAATGCTAGGGATCGACCACACTCAAATGCCTCACTCCATGTCCAAAATTCATGAGTACATTTACCCTGAAGACATTAAGCTGATTTACCAAGCCTTTAACGAACACGTGCAATCGAAGGGCGAAAAACCTTATAGTATCGGGATCAGATACACCCACGCCAGTGGAAACACCATGTGGGTTCAATGTAAGGGCAAAGTGATCGAATGGGATGGCCAGGGAAACCCGGTGCGCATGATCGGAACCCATTCCGACATCACCCCCATTAAAAACGCCCAACAGACGATTATTCAAAAGTCGAAAATGGCGGCACTGGGGGAAATGGCCGGAGGCATTGCTCACGAGATCAATAATCCCCTAGCAATCATCCAAGCCACCTGCGATAGCATTCGTCTCCAACTCGAAGACGGCAAACAGGTACAGCCGGAGCATTTTTTAAATAAAGTGGATCGCATTACCAATACCGTGCAACGAATATCCCTTATTATTAATGGATTACGAATGTATTCTCGGGACTCTGATAAAATTAACCCAAAACCGGAATCGCTCTTAAGCATTATCCACAGCACACTAGCTCTTTGCGGAGAGAAACTAAAAAATCTGGGCGTCGACTGCCAGATCGACGTGCCCGAACACTTGATGATCTCATGCAATAAGATTCAAATCAGCCAAGTGATCCTCAACTTAATTTCGAATTCTTTTTATGCCATTAAAGAGAACGAGGACAAGTGGATCCGTATTCGAGCCTTCATCGAAAAGGGCCAAGTGAAGGTCGTCTTTCAGGACAGCGGACTGGGAATCGATAAAGACATCGTCAATAAAATCATGGAGCCCCTTTTTAGCACAAAACCCGTCGGCGAGGGCACCGGGCTTGGCTTAAGTATTTCCAAAGGAATCATCGAAACTCACGGCGGAAAAATCGAATACGATCCGGAAAATGTAAACACCACATTCGTGATCGCTTTGCCGACTATTGCCCAGTGCGAGTCTGTACCCGCTGAATTTCCTGCGTAAGCTCACGCGTGTCGGGAGGTTGGTGCTGTCGAGCGTTTTTTTGAATCTCAGCAGATTGTCCCTGGGCCACTCGACGAACTTCGTCGTTATTGACCTCTGCACACGCATTCAAAATCCCGTAGTAAACGGACGGATCCACTGAACGCCGAATTCTCTCCAACTCACCTAGCTTTTGCTGTCGTTGCTCTTGCGGATTATCACCCGTACCCTCAGCCCTGCGGGCGGATTGGACTGCATCTTGATAGGAGGCAACAGCAAGCTTATAGGACTTAGCTAATCTCTCAACGACACCTTTAACTTCTTTCATCAAGAAGTGAATGTGCTGATCACCACCGCCTGTACAGTCTCGTCTAAGGTGATTAAATTGGTCTTGAGTCAAACTTCGATCTAAAGATAACTGAGGGGGCTGGTTCCGACCAGCACCATCCTGACCATTGCAAAGTTGGGCCTGCCCATTAGGACGGAAAAGATAGTAAGTGTCGCGAACATTCTGACGATTCGTTTCATCTTCTTGAATTCCGCGCATCACAAGGTGATTGTCGCCGCTGATCTGATAGTTCACCTGGATCATCCGCGCATCCATCGCAGCACGAAGGCACCTGATCGCTTGCGGAATATCCCCAGCTTGATTTTGTTGAACTTGCTGTCGCCCTTGCGGGGCGCGCGCTAACGGCCCTTGCTGCGCAAACACAGAGTTTGTAAGAAAAATGAGAATAAAAAAACAGAGCCCCCGCATTCCCAAAGAATAGCATATTTCTTTAAAATGGGAGGACTTTTTTGAGACAGTTCGGCCAAACTGTCTCAATGTGAGACAGCGTTAGGTCTTAAATTGAAATTAAGCTTTGGGTTGAGGTTCTAAATCTTTGCGTAGAGTTTTTTCCAACTGATCTGTAGCTTGGCGAGAAAAAGCGATGAGCTCCGTTTCGTTTTTATAAATAAAGTGTTGCTCCACTAAGTTTTTTTGATCGTGAACTCGGAATGTATTTAACGTGGCTTCGACTTTTTGATCATCGAGGCCCACCTCTTTGAGTACCGCCCCAGCCATTTCGGTCGCTGCTGGTAAAGTTTCCCGGTAGATGTTTTCGATCCCGAGATCCATGAGCTCAAAGGCATGTTGGCGATTTCTCGCCCGTGCAATGATCTTAAGATGTGGGTAATGAGTTTTGACCGCACTTGCAATGGCGACCGAGGATTCGGGATCGTCCACCGCCAGCAAAAATATTTTTGCATTTTTAGCTCCTGCCGATTCCAAAAGATCTAAACGGGATGCATCTCCGTAATACACTTTGTGACCAAATTTTCTGACCACTTCCACATGACCGGGATCCAGTTCTAGAGCGGTAAAGGAGTGCCCGATCACGCGCAATAGACGACCGGTGATCTGACCCACTCGCCCGAAGCCGGCGATAATAATATCTGGGCTATGCTCATGCACAATCTGATCAAATTCGGGCCGCGCAGGCTTTTCCATGCGCTGAATCAAAAATTCGTTAATGAGAAAAAAGATCGGCGTGAGCACGAGCGACGTGGTCACCACTCCTACAAGTAGAGCTGCATCTTTTGGATCGAGCAAGCGACCACTCACCGCCACCGCGAAAATGACAAAAGCAAACTCCCCACCCTGACACAGAATCAAACCGATATTTTGCGAACACTCAAAATTGAGCTTCATCGTACGAGATAGGACATAGATGACGGCATATTTGATAGCCATCAATCCCAAGGCCAGAGCCAATATTATATGTCCTTGCTTGAGGAACAATCCAAAGTTGATGCCCAGTCCAATGGAGACAAAGAATAAACCCAACAGAAGACCTTTAAAAGGCGAAATGTTGGCCTCGATCTCGTGGCGATACTCGGAGTCGGCAAGAATAACCCCAGCGATAAAGGCTCCTAAGCCCATCGATAATCCCTGCATTTCGATCAAAAGCGAAACGCCGATCACCAGCAGCAGAGCGGCCGATGTAAAAATCTCTTTATCCCCGGTCCACGCAATCACTCGCAAAACAGGACGCAAAAGATATTTACCGACCACAAACAGAAGTCCGATCACAAGAACAACCATTAAAATTTTCGAAGGGGCGATGGCACTGATCGACGCCTCGTAAAATCCTAATTCGCTCTGGCTCGAAGCTGCAAACAGAGGAATTAAAGCCAATGCCGGAATGGCTGAAAGATCTTGAAACAATAAAACTGAAAACGCCGACTGACCGAAAGCGGTATTCAATTGCTTTCTTTCGGTCATCAACTGGAGAGCGAACGCGGTGGAAGAAAGAGATAAAGCAAATCCACAGACCATGGCCGGAAGTGGTGTCATCCCGAGGAGCGAGAAAGCTATAGTCAGTGCAATGGTCGTGAGAAGCACTTGCGCTCCCCCCAAGCCGAACACCATCTGGCGCATGGCCCATAGTTTTTTAGGTTGGAGCTCGAGCCCAATCACAAATAAAAGAAAAACCACGCCCATTTCTGCATATTGAGCAATCGAATCGACATCAGTGATGAGTTTTAACCCCCACGGCCCGATAATAGCACCCGCGGTCATGTATCCCAGAACCGATCCCAGTGATAATTTTTTAAAGAGGGGGGCCACCACGACGGCAGCGAGGAGAAACCAAAAAGTACTGATCAGAAAAACGTGTAAGGTCATATTTCTATGACCTTAGCAATGGGGATGGAATTTTGCTAATGCTTATTTGGCGTGGCGCTTAAACACTTAGGGCTCGACGACGGTACCACCCATGATGTTGCTAAGCTCCTTCAGAGGCACCGGCGGATAAGCCATGCTTATGCAGTGAATAGATCCCTGACCATCGTTAGAGAGATCTTTTGAATTTACCCCGATCACATTAAAACCAAACTGTTTGTAAACATCGAGAGCTTTTTGATCATTCACTTCGTCAAACACAGGCACGAAAATCGTGCCGTTGATGATTAAAGAATTTGCATAGGTTTCAATCGCTTCGTCGGGCTCCGGCAAAAGATGAACTTTGTATCCGGACTTTTCTAGGGCCGGTCTGTATTCGGCAACTTCCGTGACCACGGTGTTGTCGTCAATAATTTTTACGACTTCGTCCACATGACCAATCCCTTTGCGATGCGGAAGTCGTGTTAATGTCTTACATCCATATTTAGTGACGAAAATATCGTCGGGAATGCTCGCCGTGTGCGAAACAAAGTGCCCCTCGCGGTTGATCACCAAACAACGACCGTCGGCGCTTGATTGAAAGTTTCCGCCCTCGTGGTAGTAGCTGTGCGAAACGAGCGTGGCGCCAAAGGCTTCGCTAAAGTACTTGTCCCCCTCAAAGTGGTGGTAATACTTAGCATCGACGAGCGAGAGTCCATTTGTTCCGTCAGTCTTCATTTCCATAACGGGCACGGGAACTCCATCACGAGCCCAGAAATAGTCACTTCCCCCTTTAAGCTGGAGAACCACCATTTTATTTCCCTTAAGAAACTGAGAATATTCTTTCATCAAAGATTTTTGATAACTTTTGTCAGTGGAGTCCGTGTAGACGACCAGCGTGACATCGCTGGGTAAATTTTGCGCCAACGTTTTTTTAATCTGACGGGCATTGCCGTTGATATAGTCATCGCTAAAGATCAAATAACCCACTTTATTGTAGCCGGCGAAAGGTAAGCGCGGGGTGGGCGCGGAAGCGATCGAAAACGGAGAGGACATCGGATTGAGAAATTCCATTTGGGCCATGGCCTGATTGTGAAGAGCCATTTTCTCGAGCTGAACTTCACTCGCTCCCCGTGCAGGAATTTTCTTATTGGCGGCTGTGGCCCCCATGGATACGACTAAAACACTAAAAAACGATAGAATGAGTTTCATGATTTCCCCCCTTATAACCCGCGCCTAACCTATGCTTTTTTTACAAGGATGCCAATCATGTGCGCCGCATTATTTATAGAACTCCATAGACCTCTTCTCGCCATTGCTCCACCGGAGCAGGTATACTGCCGTGATGAATGCTGCTGTGCCGATCAACAACCACCAACCCGAGCTCGACTCCATTTTGCGCGATGCTCGACAGGCCAACAACTTTGCCGAGCGAGTTCAGTGGATCACCGCCCTTTTTTCGTGGTTACAAAAAACAAGTTGGACGGCCAATTTTAGCGGAAACACGAACCGACTGCGGGCCCTTCGTTTTAAGTTTTTTATTTCGATCATGGAGAAGAACTCAGAGGACCGCGACGCGGTTGTTAAAGTCATTTCCGCGCTTTTAAATGATGTGAGTTTTATCGAAAGCTTGGGAAGCGTGGGCTTTGGCCATCAGATGAGTGTGTTCCAAGAACTTAACGAGCGAATCATCGAAAAGCTTTTACCCAATGCACCTATCAAGGAAGATTTCACAACATTGCTTTTAGAGATTTTTCCAGACCTCGAAGACATCGAATGGCTCGCACAGATTGATGAAGACTCACTCAAAAAGTTTGAAAACTTCTTTTATATCGACGATCCTGACGTGCAGAGACTCTCGGTACACATCAACGAATCAGTCAAAGACGCCATCGTGTTTCTGGTCTCGCAGATTCACGCCTTTGGCTTAAGCAATGAATTCCGCCGTCGCTCGCCGCCCATTCCGATTCGCGAGAGCCCGTTCTATCGACTTTTGGGATTGGGAAGAAATATCAGTGACACTCGTGACTTTACCGAACTTTGCAAGCAGTGTGATCAGGCCATTGACTGGAGCAAAACGTATCTCGACGAAAACGGGATTAGCGTCTCTATCATCTACCGCTCCGAAAGAGCCCGGTGTCAGATTGATCGATTGCAAGCCCTCACCCTGCTGTTAGCCTATCCGGAAGAACGACAGAAGAGATCGGTAGAGTTGCTCCTTGAAATCGTCAAGACGGCCCATAACTCAAAAAGCATCTCCCATCTTTTTTCGCAAAACTTCCAAATGCTATCTTTAAAGGTGGTCGATCGGAACTCGGAGATCGGTGAACATTACAAGGCGTCCACATACGGCGATGCTCTCCTCTTTTTAAAGCGTTCTGCCGGAGGGGGCTTGATTGTTTCGGCAACGGTCTTAATTAAGGCCGCTTTTTCTGTCATTTCGATCTCTCCCTTTATCAATGGGGTTCTGTTCTCCCTGAACTATTCTTTGAGTTTCTTGTTGATTCACTTTTGCGGATTTACTCTCGCCACCAAACAACCGGCATCGACGGCAGCGGCCATTGCCAGTAAAATTCAGATCTCCGACAAGAACGAGTTTGCGACCTTAGTGGACGAGATCATTGCGATCTTAAGAGCTCAAAGTATATCTATTATCGGAAACTTGATCCTCGTGGGGCCCTGTGTGGCGATGATTAATTTTGTTTATTTTTACTCGGCCGGGAAATTTTTAGTCTCCAAAGACACCGCACATTACTTGATTCATTCCTCCGATATTCTTGGCCCCTCCGCCATTTTTGCGGCTTTCACAGGCACACTGCTTTTTTTATCGAGCCTTATCGCAGGTTGGGTCGACAACTGGTTTATTTACCGCAATCTCGATGAACGTATTCTCAATCACGTCAAGCTAGGTCGATGGCTCGGTACGGAGAGATTGAAAAACATGTCGCAGTTTTTGCGATTTAGCATCGCGGCTCTCGCCGCTAATATCTCATTAGGGTTTTTATTGGGTCTCCTGCCTTTGGTTCTCCAGTTTTTCGGTCTTCCGATCGAAGTGAGGCACGTTACTTTATCGATGGGTTCTTTTGCTTTAGGACTGTCGACCCTTTTCGAGTCTTTCACTGGGTCTGAAGTGGTCCGGGCCTCCATAGGTATTTTAGTGATTGGAATCCTAAATGTGTCGGTGAGCTTTTACTGCGCTTTCCGTTTCGCTGCGGCCGCGAAGCGTATTAAATTCTCTCGACGAAAACTCATTTATTGGTCGGTGATTAAAACTTTATTGAAACACCCCATGGCTTTAATTTTTCCTCCACGCCGAAGCCGTGCTATCACACCTCCTCATAGCTAGCTTTAGGTCGAGCCCAATTATTAGGATCAATTCAGTTGCCTCTTGCCTCCCTCGACTCCTCTTGTAAAATTAAAAGATGTCGACAAAAAACACCCGCATCGAACGTGAGCAGTATCTTTTTAAAGAAGGGGATCCTTCGGACACCCTTTACCTTATTAAAAGTGGGCGCATTGCGCTTGTGAAATCTAACTTTAGCCTGGATGACGGAGTGCAGATCGCCGAAAAAGTGAGTGGAGAAATCGTCGGTGATTTATCTTTTTTTTGATAAGAAGCCGCGATCGACAAGTGCACGAGCACTGGTCACCTCGGAAGTCGTCGAGATGCCCATTGCGTCTTTGATGAACGAGTTTAATGCCATGCCCTCTTGGGCTAAAACGATCATCAAGAATGCTAACAGTCAAATTCGGGATGCCAACACGCGTATTAAAAATTTAGAGGGCATCGCCTACGATTCTAAAGACAAAATCCTTCCCCACACATTACTTCGTATTTGCTCGCTCTTAGATCTCCTCGGAGCCAAAGCCGACGAAGCCGACGAAGGTATCAAATACTTTCCGTACAAAGAATTATTCTTTTACGCCAATAAGGTTTTCCATATACAAGCAGATAAATTAAAAAAAGGAATCAAGGCGTTACAGACACTGCAAATGGTGGATGTGCAAGAGACTGAAGTCGGCCAGATGGTTGTACTCTTAAACCACGATGCTCTCCATGACTTTACAACGTGGTTTAACGAAATGATGGGTAAAGATAATGACGAAAAAGTCATCATCGAAGAAAAGGATCTGCCTCCGCTCTATGCCTTAGCTTATTACGGACAAGAAAAACAACCGGATGCCAACGGCGTGGTCAAAGTCGACCTTAACCACATTCAAGAACACTCTCTTAAAGATACCGAGAAGCCGTTTAAAACGGGAGATGTGGACGGCCTCATCAAAAAGAAAGTCATTCAAGAGAAGCTCGCCGACTCTGACGGCCTCTGCGTGAAGTTTCATTACATGAACATTTGCCAACTATTTAATAATTGGACCATGGTTCACGCATTCAACAAAGAAACCGCAGAGACCTCACCCGATGGCGCTGCTAAAAAAGATAAAAAATAAATTCCGCCGGGGAAGACACCTTCCCTAGGCGAGGAAGCTCCGAAGCATCCACGCCGCCTTTTCATGAGCGCCGATCCGAGCTGTGAGCATGTCCGCACTAAAACGATCCTTCTCTTCAAGGGCTTCTGCGGCCTCTTTGGCTTTTCCCGCTAAGGTCATGTGACTTGCAACGAGTTCCGCCAGCGCCTTATCACCGTGCACCTTACTGTTCTTCATTTCGGCGAGGTCGGCGGAATCCAAAATACTTGCGAGCGCCACTGGAGCCTCGTCACCTTTTGCGCGGATGCGCTCCGCAATCTCATCGATGGCTTCTGCCAACTCTTGATAGTGCATCTCTGTGAGCTTGTGGACCGAGAAAAATTTAGAGCCTTGGTAATTCCAATGAACGGCGTACGTCTTCATGTAGAGTACAAATGTGTCGGCAAGTACGGTTTTAAGATAATCAGATTCGTTGTGCGATTTACTATTTGTCATATAAACTCCCTTTGAATTCTAGAGAGTTTAAGTTCATCTTACGTGCCGGAAAATTGTGGAACCTATTAGATTTGACAGGAAAACTCTGGGAAATTTGACTCAGATCGTGTTTTTGCCCCGTCGACTTTACACCTAGAGCCTTACTTGAGACTCAGTTCCATTTCGATATTGCAGCGCTTGTAATCGGGGTGACCTTCGAGGCTCACGGTCTTAAACCCAAATTTTTTATAAAGATTGATAGCGGGTTCTAAAATCGTATTGGAGAGCAGCATGATTTTTTCGGCTTCTTTTGTCTTCGCCCACTCAATACAGGCCTTCATCAAAAGATCGCCGTACCCTTTGCCGCGCGCCTCTGGGGCTACGCCCATCTTTGCGAGCTCATAACATTTCTCTCCGTGTGGAACCATCGCACAGGTGCCCAGCGGTATGCCGTCTTCGAGCACAAAAAAGATTTCTCCACCAACATCAATAATATTTTCTTCGGGATGAGCGAGCTGCTGAATATCTTGCGCTTCGATCACAAAGTATTTTCTAATCCACTGGGTATTGAGATCACTAAAATCTTGCTTGAACTGAGGGTTCCACGTCACAACTTGTTCCATAAAAAAAATAATAATTTTTTTTAAACAATTACGCAATCCACCTGGATTATCCCCTGTGATATTTTCATAGTTTTCACTCAAGATCCCAATATGAGGGTTCGACGAGCCCGACCTCGTTGACATAATTTGGCAACATCTCACATCAAATCGGCTCAAATCAGCGCCTATTGTGGGCCTAATCATCCTTTATACGATCTGCCACTGGCACTGATTTCGCTAAAAGCGGACCGGAGGCCCTATGCTACGAATTTCTATGATCCTTGGTTTTTTTCTGCTCTCTCTCAACACTGCGGCCAGTGATGGCGTCGGGTTAGTCCTTATCAATGCTTTGTCTCAGACCTCCGAAGGCGGACCTATTGATTTCTATTGTTCGAATTATAAAAAGGAGACGGTATTCTCGGTGATGATCTCCGCTCGTCACAAAAGCGTCGATGTCTATCAAGCGAAAAAAGGACATACCGGCTCTTGCCACCGGATCGATACGAAAACCTTTTTCTCTCGATATCCCAAAGCCAATGCCTACATCGAGCAAGCGTGGCAGATCATTAGCTCTAAATCAGAAAACTCTAATTATTCTTTTGAAGTCCTCTTTAACAACGCCCGAACTATCGATGCTCAAGGCCATTTAACAAGACTCCAAGACTTTCTCTCCACAGCGGCGCAGGCCAAGACTCCGGGGAAACCCAGTGTTGTCCTCGTGGTTAAAGGCGTTGGCGATAACAACGGTTTCTACGAAGCGATCCCCTTGGAGTAACTGAATCAAGTTTCTCGAGTCCACGACTTGACCTCCCGGCGGCGACGATGGTCGCTAGCTCAATCCAATATTCTTTTTTTATCTTATGCTTTTTTTGAATTGGGCTGGGCGACTGGATTTAATTTTGGCCTTCCTGGCCAAAACCCTGCGGGCTGCCTGCGGCAGTTTTTAAAATCGCTTCCTGCGATTTTAATGAACCAGCTCTTAATACTCTACGATCGGTCGCTGTGTTTTTGTGGTTGGCTTTGTTGTTATTTTTTACCTTTTTTTGAATTGGTCTGACCGACTGGATTTGAACCAGCGACCTCTTGCACCCCAAGCAAGTGCTCTACCAAGCTGAGCCACGGTCAGACGTAAGGGAACGGCGAATGGACCTCAAGAGATGAGGTCGCTTCAGGGGTATTTCTATGCTTGGGACTTTAGGTTGTCAATCCAACAGGCGCTTACGAGCCATGCGAACTTCTTCGATAAAGTACTCGACCGAAGCGGCCCAGTGCTGGTTAATTTCTTTTTCGCGCTGGATAAGGATCTTATCGAGCTGAGCCACTTCGGGGCGGCGCGGATCGATTTCGATTTTACGCATATAATTGCGTGTGGCCGACTCTGTATTTTCTTCTTCATCCATTCCGGCATGGATAGAGCTCGCCAAAATCAAATCGGGCTTGGGCTCTTCCGCCTCGGCATGAAGATCCATCATCGTTTTATTCTGCTGACGAAGTCTTTTAAGGAACGAGCGAGCACCTTCGATCGAAAATCGATCCTCGTGAAGAAGCTTTTTAATGATCAAAGCCGTTTCGATATCTTTACGTGTATAGAAGCGCTGACCATTGCTCGATTTTTTAGGATGTAACACTTCGAATTCAGTTTCCCAATAACGGAGAACGTATTGTTTGACTCCAACGTAATCAGCCACTTCGCCGATCTTAAAGCCCAATTTATCGGGAATATTCTTAATTTTTTCCCGAAGAATATGGGTGTCTGTTACAAAAAGGTCCGATGTGGGTGTGTGGGTTTCGTTATTCATCATCGAATTCATCTCCGCCGACGTAGTCTGTTTTACCGTTCAGCATCGCCTTGAGAACTTGGCTCGGGCTAAAGTTCAACACACGGCGAGCGGTAATTGTGATGCGCTCTCCCGTTTGGGGATTGCGACCAATTCTTTCTTTCTTTTGTTTCACTTCGAATTTACCAAAGCCTGAGATCTTAACCTTCTCACCTTTGATCAGAGTGTTTCGGAGGGCATCAAAGACCATTTCGACCAGGTCAGAAGCTTCCTTTTTAGAAAACCCAATTTTCTCGTAAACGCGATCAACGATGTCCGCTTTGGTGACCGTTGAATTGGATACGTTTTTACCCGCCATTGAACCATCCTCCCTGAAAGGCCCGATATTTAAGAGCCCCCATATCTAAAGGCTAGCAAGTACTTGAAAACTTTCAACTTTTATCTTAATTGGATGGAGAGTTTCTGACTCACCGAGTCTATAATGACATTCATGAGCTTAAGGACTTCTTCGTCGGAAAGTGTGCGCTCCGAGGATTGAAAAATCATACGGAATGACAACGCTTTTTTATCAGAACCTAAAGCTTCACCTTCGAAGAGATCAACCACTCTTGCGGACGAAAGCAGTTGGCCACCGGCTTTGGTGATTTCTTTGATCACCGCCTGAGACTTCATCGATTTTGGCATCACAAAAGTGAGATCTTTTTCGACCGAAGGGAACGCTGAGAGCGGAACGAATCGGTGCGTTTTTTTGGCTTTAAATATTTCGTCAAAGTTGAGCTCGGCGAAAGCCACAGAGCCACGGAGCTTTTGCTCTTTTGAGATTTGCGGGTGTAGGCTTCCTAGGACTCCCACCGACTTTCCTCGCCACATGAGCTGTACGACCTGACTGGGGTGAAATAATCCGATGGTCTTCTCTGCCGTGACCCATTCCCACTTCCCTGACCCCTTCACAAAAACTTCAAGTAAGTTATCAATCATGGCCTTTAAACGATAGACCGGTGGCTGGTTTTTACCCCAGACTCCACTGTCCTGGCCCCAGGCCAAAAGCGCTAAGCGTTTTTCTTCGCCATAGGTTTTTCCATCGGTGTGAAAGGACGGGCCGATCTCAAAAATCTGCCCATTTAAATTCCCGTGACGAATATTGTGAGAGACATTGTTGAGTAAACTCGGAAGCAAAGAGGTTCTCATCACCGCGAAGTCCTCGGTGATTGGGTTTTTAAGAGCGATCGGTGCCGATGCTTTAAATCCAAACTTTTGATACGTCTCGAGCGGCGCTAAAACTTTGTCATGGAGAGCTTTATTCACGAAAGCGTAGTTCACCGCTTGGCTTGCACCTAGGCCAGATAAAGTCGCACCCACCTGCTGGCTTAAAAGATAGTCGGTCGCATGAAGTGTAGGCTCCGAAGACAAGACCGGAAGCTTTTCCACCAATCGATCATAACCATTTAAACGAGCGTACTCCTCGACCAAGTCTTCGGGAATTGTAATGTCCCCGCGTTGAGCCGGGGGAGTGACTTGGTTGCCGTTCACGTCGCAACCCAAACGCTTCATCTCCTCTGCAAACTCCGATTCGGAGATGGCATACCCTAAACGCTGAGCCACGTAAGCGACATCCACAGTGATGGGTTTACGCTCGATCGGATGCGGATAACGATCAATGGAGATTCTTGCGACTTCCCCGCCTTGAGAAACTTTTTGGAGCAATTCGCAGGCGCGGTCTAAAGCTTCGGTGGTTAATTGCGGATTGACTCCACGGGAGAAGCGATAGGACGCATCGGTATCAATTCCGAAACGACGAGAAGTTCTGCGCACCGTTTGTGAGTTAAAATAAGCGGCTTCAAAAAAGATATCTGTCGTGGCGTCGGAAATTCCTGAGTTTTTACCACCGATCACTCCGGCAATACCCACAGGACGCTCTTTATCGGCGATCATCAGCTCGTCGCCGGTCAGGGTTAGTTCTGTCCCATCGAGAGTGGTGAAAGTTTCGCCCTTTTTAGAAAGGCGGACGATGATTTTTCCGCCTTTGATCTCGCGAAGATCGTAAGCATGCATGGGCTGGCCGTACTCGAGCATCACATAGTTTGTGATGTCCACGAGATTGTTGATGCTTCGTAAACCTACAGCTTCTAATCGCTGCTTCATCCAAGCTGGAGAAGGACCGACTTTCACAGTCTTCACCACACAACCGGCAAATCGCGCACAGCGCTCCGGCTCTTCGATGGTCACATCCACCTCACCCATATACTGCGAGCGAGTCAGCTCGATCTTAGGTCGACGAAATGGACGCTTTAATAAGGCCGAGAGCTCCATCGCTAAACCGAGGTGACTTAAGCAGTCCGCGCGGTTGGGAGTGACATTCACTTCGAGAATAATATCATTAAGCCCTTGCTTCTCTGCAAAGGACTGACCCGGCTGACCTTCCTTATAAATAAGAATGCCATCACCCTCTTGATCTAGGCCGAGCTCTTTGGTCGAGCACAGCATCCCTTGCGATTCCACGCCGCGAATTTTAGAAATTTTAATGGCGAAGTCTCCGGGCAATATGGCGCCCGGAAGAGCCGCAACGACATAATCGCCCGCTTTATGATTTTTAGCTCCGCAAATGATTTGTGCCGTAGTGGCTTGGCCGATATCCACCTGACAAAGCGTGAGTTTATCGGCATCGGGATGCTTATCGACAGTGATCAGTTTTCCGATCACGACATTTTTATACTTTTGAGCGGTATCATCGATGCCTTCAATCTCAAGTCCCGCGGCCGTTAGAATTTTTCCGAGCTCTTCCGGCTGAGAGCGGTAGTCACCAATATCGATGTAATCACTGAGCCAGTTCCAAGAAATCTTCATCGGAATTGCTCCAAGAAGCGGAGATCATTTTCCATAAACAGTCGAATATCATTCACGCCGTACTTAATGATCGCCATACGCTCAATTCCAAATCCAAAAGCAAATCCCTGCCAGCTCTGCGGATCGATGTTGACCGCCTTAAGCACATTGGGATGCACGAGCCCACTGCCACCGATTTCGATCCAGCCTGTGTGTTTACAAAGTCGACAGCCCTTGCCTTCACACATGGGACACGAGCAATCCACTTCCGCCGAAGGCTCCGTGAAAGGGAAATAGCTGGGACGAAATCGTGTTTTAATATTGGGACCAAAAAACTCTTTAATGAAAAACGAGATCGTGCCTTTAAGATCGGCCATGGACACCTGGCGATCCACCAGCAAAGCTTCGATCTGATGAAAGTGAGGCGAATGGGTGGCATCGTAATCGTTTCGGAAAACTCCACCGGGCGCCAAGATGCGAATGGGTGGTTTTTCGGTGAGCATGGTGCGAATTTGAATGGGACTTGTGTGCGTTCGCAAAACAAAATTATCGTCGATGTAAAAGGTGTCCTGCATGTCTCGCGAAGAGTGATCTTTCGGAATATTCAAAAACGTAAAATTATTATCGTCGGACTCAATCATTGGGCCTGTGCGCACTGAAAAACCGATGCGGGCTAAAATTCCCACGATCTCATCAATAGTTTGTGGAATTAAATGCCTTGCACCCAAAGGCAACGGAGCTCCCGGTAAAGTCAGATCAATCTCTTCGGTGGCGAGTTTTTTATTGAGCTCTTGAGTTTGTAAGTCGTTAGAAAGTTGCTCGAAAAGTTGGGTGAGTTCGTCGCGAACGGTGTTGACGTGTTTACCAAAGCTCGCGCGCTCCTCCGGAGCTAAAGAGCCCATCTCCTTCATGATCAAAGTGAGTTGGCCTTGTTTCCCAAAATACTTCACCTTGGCCTGCTGAAGGGCCTCGCTATTTTGAGCGCTTTTAATGTCATTTTCTGCACTATTTTTAAGATCTTGCAGTTTTTTAGGGAGCATCCGCAAAATATTATTGTTTCTCGGGATTTTATCAATCATATTGGGCTCAACATGGCGCACAAAAATCCATCGAATCGCAGTCCCATGGGCCATCACAAAGGCGCCCATCTTCGCAAGGGAAACCATAAAAAACCTCAGGTGATCCTTACTCCTCAGCAGGCGGAAGAGCGTCTTGCCGATATTTTCTATAATCACGAGTTTGGCCATATCTCTCGCGACGTTCAGGCTCAGCTCGTTCGGTTCTACGAGCTCTTGATGAACCAACAGCAAAAAGAAAATTTTACCCGTCTTTTGAGTTTTAGAGATGTGGCGATCAAACACTTTATCGACTGTTTAATTATCCCACAACTCACTCAGCTCACCTTCCCCCTTTTGGACATGGGTACGGGCCCGGGTTTCCCGGGAATTCCCTTAAGATTGATTGTTCCTCAAGAGAATAAAATTATTCTCGCCGAGGGAGTTCAGAAGCGCGTGGAGTTTTTAAAACAGGTGCGCGAGGAGCTTAAACTCGAAAATTTAGATATCCTTGGCAAAAATATTACTCCGGCTTTTGTTTATCCAGTGAATGGCGTGATCACTCGTGCTGTCGAAGATGTCGGGAACACTCTAAAAAATGTTTTGAACTGTCTTAAGGTGGGCGGCAAAGTCTTTTTGATGAAAGGCCCGGGCGTCGATCCCGAAATTCAGCCAGCACTCAAAGAATGGGGCCAGCACTACGAGCTCTCGCAGGACACCGCTTATACTTTACCTCACTCCCCGCACGAGCGGAGACTGTTGGTCTTCACTAAAATTAAGTCTGCTGAAGTTATTCCTGAGGAAGAGATCGACGATGACGATTTCTAAAACTCGAATTAAAAAAATCGAAAGCCCTTCGAACTCGATTTACAAACAACTTTTAGAACTGAGCACCTCTCGTGGTATGCAAGAGCATGGACAATGTCTCGTGAGCGGCGAAAAGATTATCGAAGAGCATCTGAGTGAAGCTTCGTTTAAAGACATGTTTTGGGTGTTTACTTCGCAGGAGCACTCGCTCTTCGAAAAATTCGAATTGCCTCAAGCGATCATCCTTCCACCCGAACTTTTTAAAAAACTGGATGTGGTGGGAACGCGAGCGCCGCTGTTGTGCAGGCCTCTCCCACAACTGGAGACTTGGTCGGCGGAATCCTCCTACAGCGGCCTCCAGCTTCTGTGTGCATTGGGTGACCCGAATAACCTCGGGGCTCTTTTAAGAAGCGCGCTGGCTTTTAATGTGTCGTCAGTCGTGCTGCTGAAAGAGTGCTGTCACCCGTTTCATCCCAAGGTGATTAAGTCGTCGGCGGGAGCCTGCTTTCACATTCCTCTAATGACCGGCCCATCGATTAACGAACTCCCATCGAACATGGGCGAAACATTAGCCCTAGACATGACGGGATCCCCCTTAGAGAAGTATTCCTTCCCGAAAAACTTCCGTATCCTCCTGGGTGAAGAGGGCTTAGGGATTCCCAAAAACATCCCCCTTAAAAAACTATCCATCCCCATGAACGACAAAGTCGAATCCCTCAACGCCACCGTCGCCGCGAGCCTCGTCTTCTACGCCCACAACACTCAAATGTCCGGAAGGTACGCCGATACTTTTTGAGAACCAGCGCGGCAAACTCCCAAACATCAATATCTTAATGCGCTGGTTCTCAAAAAGTATCGGCGTACCTTCCGGACAATGTCACTTTTGGTGGGGGGTGGGCTGACGATTTTTGGCTTTGTTGAGAGGGTGGCAGCTCTGATTGTTTTTTGTAAATCAAAAAAGCTATTAAATTCAATAGCTTACGCGTTTCCTCTTTAGAGCGAGTCTTTGCGCGTTCGTGGCATGGGCTTAGCAAAGCTTATAAATTGATGATAACCCTACTTCTTACATTCCTATTGAGTTTCGCTTCTGCCGACAGTGCTGATGAATCAGCCATGGAGAACGATGATTTTAAACCCGCAGCCTCCGATCGCTGTGGTGCAGATCTCATTACGGAGCTCGATACCGAGATGCTCACTATGCTTTGCCAATCGAGCGGTGATACTCGATGCCTTAAGGGTTTAGCGATTAAATCTAAAATGCTCGCCGATACGATCAACAGCGGACTCACCACTTATAACAATCATCGCGGAACCGTTCTTGGTTACACCACTCAAGCCCGAGGTTATGCCGAACAAGCGGCGCCTTACTATAATAGAGTCTCTAACTACGTGAAGGAATCTCGTCGCCTTGGCCGCGACAGTCGTTTTGCTAAGGGACTCCAACGCCTTCGCAGCGGCCTCATGGAGCGATTAGCCCGCAGAAATATTAATGGAAGCATGATCGTGGTCGCGCGTGACAGACTGGCCCGAGGCGGACAGCGCATTCTCTCCGCAGCGACTAAATCTATTGGAGTCTTGCTCTTCGTCGCGGATATGCTCAACTTCTTTTCTGCCGAAGCCGCTCCGGCCAACCCCGAAAACTGCCGTCACTTTTCAAATAATAAAATCCCCACTCTTTTTATCAACGAAACTCAGACTTGCGTTCCCCTCTACGATGGAAGCCAAAAACCAGTTCTTAACTTTTTTGAAGCCAATCAAGAAGTCCGCTTAGAAACTCTCAAAAACAAATACACCTGCCACTACTACAATAAGCTTCTCCAAACATTTAAAGTTCAAAATATTGCCGCTGCCGAAGAAGTTCTTGAGGACTTTAAACTTCATGGTGCGCCGATCTGTGACTCTGCCAATAAAAAAGTAAAATTTAAAGTTCGGGTCGCCAATCGCCACATTATGGCTCTCGACTATCAGGAAACAGAGAGTTTGACCCAGTTTGACATCAGCACTTCAGGTTCGGGACATCAGGCTTTCCGAGTCAAAATCCCGACTCGCCCTAATGAAGTGGCCGCTCCCGAAATAGTCGAATCGATCACTAAGATGGCTCTCCGCGGTCAAGCCCCCACAGAAACAGTGATGGGCACAACCCGTTACGACCAATGGATCTCTTCGACAATTCTCCTGGATAGCTTTAACCAGAAAGCACTTCACTCACTCCCTATCGTAACGAGTCGGATGTCCGCCTGCTGCGAAACGGACAATCCCACAGCCTGCTTTACTGAAAAAGTGGAACTGGCTTACACAGCTCCGAATGATAACTAATTCCAAAACCACCAGACGACGCAATAAAGTTGACTCCCCCGGGTGAAGCTAATACCACCCCTTCATGTACCGACTCCTTAGTTTTTTTGGGATCTTTGTTTTTATATTTGTAGCCTATCTCGCATCGAACAATCGTAAGGCCATCGCTTGGAAATACGTCGGCTACTCTCTCCTTCTGCAGTTCGGATTAGCTCTCTTAGTGCTGGGGATTCCGGTCTTAGGATTTAATGGCCCTCTCGAATTTGTATTTGAGAGCGCGAATACGGCTATTTTAAAGATTCTTAATTTTTCAGATGAGGGCGCACGCTTTCTCTTCGGCTCGTTGCTGGACGTAGAAAAGAATGGATTTATCGTGGCTTTCACAGTTTTACCCACGATCGTATTTATGTCCTCTCTGATGTCCGTGCTTTATTACATTGGAATTATGAAGTGGATTGTGAATTTCTTTGCGCAGATTATGCACAAAACTTTGCGGATCAGTGGAGCTGAGGCCCTTTCGTCAGCAGCAAATATCTTTGTGGGTCAAACCGAAGCGCCCTTAGTGATACAACCGTTTCTCAAAAACGCAACGTCGTCTGAACTCTTTTGTATTATGGTCGGCGGGATGGCGAATGTGGCCGGAGGAGTATTAGCAGCGTACGTTGGTTTTCTAAAGGATTTAATTCCTGGAATCGGTGGACATTTGCTCACGGCCAGTGTCCTCTCGGCGCCGGCCGCCATCATCACCGCAAAAATTATTTTCCCAGAGGTGATGCGACCGGAGACATTAGGATCTCTCCCAAAAGATTTAGAGAATCCGAACTGCAATGTGATCGAAGCTGCGGCGAGCGGCGCTAGCGAGGGCGTGGGACTTGCGATCAATGTCGGAGCCATGCTTCTCGCCTTTATTGCTCTCATATCGATGACCGATTATTTGCTCATGTCCTTAGGAGACGCCATTTCGTTTTCGAGCTGGGCTCCAAGTCTTACCGGAACGCCGATGAATTTATCATTGGCGTGGCTCATGAGTTGGATCTTTTCTCCCGTCAGTTTTTTTATGGGAATTCCATGGGAGGATATCGGCGGCATCTCTGCCATCCTTGGCAAAAAAACTGTGTTTAATGAGTTCGTTGCCTACCTTGATCTTGCAAAAAATGGCGGTGGATTTTCTTCACGCTCGCTCGTGATCGCCTCTTATGCTCTCTGTGGCTTCGCAAATTTTTCCTCTATTGCTATTCAAATCGGTGGCATCGGAAGCCTAGTCCCCGAACGAAAACGTCAGCTCGCCCAAATGGGACTAAAAGCCCGGATCTGTGGATAAGCTGCAGCAATTCATGTTTTTTCGAGTTTAAAATATAAAAAATTAAAATTTAAAGTTCC
>JAIEOS010000119.1 GCA_019750295.1 Bdellovibrionales bacterium
TGCCAAACCATAATTGCGAAAAGCACGGGAAGAGCGAATACAAAATTAATCAATCCTGTGAAAGCTTCGCAGAAAACGAATACACGCGGCGGGATGGGCACTTTACCGATCAAGGGGCTATTGCCTACAATCGACTCCATACCCAAAGATACGGTGGAGAGGTAAAGGCCCCAGTGAAGAATTCCGCTGACGATAAACGTGGAATAGGTGGGTATGTTCACCTTCATCACAAACTTAAAGACATAAATATAAATTAGAGCGTTAGATATAGGGACTAACAGTGTCCAAAAAAATCCTAAAAATGAGCTGCGATATTTAAGTTTGATGTTCCTTAAAACAAGATTGTAGATGAGAAATTTTTTTTGAAGGAGCACGCCGTTATTAAACATCGAGGTTTAATTACTATGCGTTTCAGCGGGCGATTACAATTGTTATCGCAATTAGCCAACATGTCGTTTTCTCATGAGAAATGAACTAGTTAGAGACGTCTATAAACTCTTTAAATGACTCGTCCCAGTTAGGCCAAGATGGCGGTGAAGCGTCGGGCCTTGAGGGATTAAGGAGCGCTTGGGCTAAGGAATGCGGGTTGTGTAAAGAAAAGTAGGTCGGGTAACTTCCACCGACCTCTCGAAATACAGGAATATCGCTACACAGAACGGTCAACTTCATCCGCATGGCCTCCACAATGGGAAGACCGAAGCCCTCTACGTGAGAGGCAAATACCAACCCCCGAGAGTGTTCGTAGCAATAGCTGAGCTCGGTATCCGAAACGGAATGCATAAAAAATAATTTCTGATTCAGTTCGGGATGAGTTTTGATCCGAGTCATTAAATCATCACACATCCATCCAATGCGGCCGACGATGAGCAGGCGTAAGTTTTCACCTTTAGCCCAAAGGGCGTCGAAGGCGTCGAGAATAAAATCGTGATTTTTGCGAGGTTCGATGGTGCTTACAGTGATCCATACCGGACCGCCTTCAAAAACGGCCTTAAACGATGGGGCGACCGGCGTGGGCGTGGGATTATTTTTATTACCAAAGTCGCTCCCGAGGCGAAAAGAAAAGACGGGTTTTCGGTGAGAGCTATTTTCGCGCATGTACTTCTCTAAATCTTGGGCCACCGTTTGTGATATGCATACAAATTGGTCGGCGAGATCAAGAAGATGCGGAAATGCTTTGGCAAAATGATAGCAGTTCGCTTTTTCAACAAATTGGGGGTACAGCAGCGGGATCAGGTCGTAAATAACGGCGGTAACTTTCTTAACACCCTGATTGGATCGACGAAACGAGCGAGTGATGTCATAGGTCCAGAAGGCATCTAGGAGTATGAACTGGCTTCCTTTTTCGAAGAGCACCTGATGCCGACGCATTCTGAAGCCGAGTATGGAAAGGCGAAGGTGCTTTATTAGAGCAAAGGCTTTTCTGCTGCACGTTTCAAATCCGTCAACCCATCGGTGGGCGACGTTTTTTTCTGAAATTTGAGATTTGAGAGAGCTTCGAATTCGGGAAAAAAAACTTTTTCCCTTTTGACCCATGCTCTCGAAGGTGGCGCTAGGTTTAAGTATTTGTTCCATCGGAATTTGGTAGTAACGGTCGAGGATAGAGACTACCGGAATAAACTCCAAACCGTAGTTCTTTTTCGCGATTGCGTGTCGTCCGATGATATTACGTACGACTCTCTGAATACCGGTGTTAAGCCCGCTTTTATAAGTGAAAGTGCAATCGATATAAACTTTTTGGCTCAATGGAGGAAATATCCTTATTAAGTTCGGGCGTAGTCGTCTTGGTAGCGGACGATGTCATCCTCGCCGAAGTACGTTCCTAACTGCACTTCAACAAATTCCACGGGGTCTTCGCCGATGTTGCGGATGCGGTGTTTAGCTCCGAGAGGAATCTT
>JAIEOS010000120.1 GCA_019750295.1 Bdellovibrionales bacterium
TTTCGTCCAAGAGTTCGTTAAAGTAGCACTCCACGAGCACCACCGGACGATGCTCCCCTGATTGTTTGAATGCCACCACGAAGGACATGGCTTTCGTGCTGTTGGACATCGAGCTTGATGACGTCGATCGTCTTTAACGAAAATGTTTTCACAAAAGAATCGAGCGTAATGACGGGAACTTCGGTCTGTTGAGTTTCGTTCCCTTCGTCTACGATCGTCTGCTGGTGAAGAGAATGGCCGCCGTGATTGTTCTTGTCGGCGAAGAATGTAGCCACCCCGGAAGTGTCGGAAAGTCCCAGGGCGTGGCAATGAACCTGAGGAAAAAATTCGACGTCGAAAGTGGATCGTAAGCTGGAGAAGGTTGTTGGCTCCGGCTCGAAGGCGTGAATCAACAAATTTTTGTATTTCTGAGCGAGGAGGAAGCTAAAGATTCCAATATTGGCTCCAATATCCAGAAAAACTCCTTCAGGTTTTTGGGAAAAATACCGGAAGAGGAATTCCAGGTTGGGCCTCTCGTAAGTTTCTATACCCCAACTGACCACATGATAGGAGGGCCCTTTTTGGTCGCTCATGTCGACAAAAAGTTTATTCCCATTATGTGTTAGCCAAGTCTTTTGCTGAGTATTAAATAAACCGGTGCGCCCGAGCCATCGGCGCCGCATGATTTGTTTATTGATCCAGTTTTTGGTTTCTTTGAATTCAGCCATAGTTGTAGGGGCGCCAGTTAAGGCGCCGTTCTACGAACATAGTCAGGGTTATCGATTAAGTCATCCACCGTTTTTTCGAGGGACTCTGCCCAGTCTTGAGTGACGCGGATGCCATTGGCTTTGCCGCCATTCGACGAGACCGGTGTCTGCGTGGGAACGCCTGGAGTTCTCGCCGCGGGATCGGAGGGAGGCGCAGCCATACGACGGGGAGGATTATCGGCGAGGGAGTCTTCCCTTAAGCCGTACTCGAGATCCGAAGCGAGAGGTATGCGATTCAGAAGTGAGCGGCTGTATAAAAGTGAATCCAAATCTGTCCGCCAGTTTTTGAACTCTCCGTTTTCACACTCGCTCTGGATATAGCGAACATACCAACGCGCATTGAGAAAAAAAGCGCAGTAACGATCAACCACACCGATATTAACAATGGCCTGACTTAACGAGGAATCAATCTGTTCGGCCAGAGTCTCAATTTTGCCGCGAGCCAGACGATCCGCTTTTTCGTAGGCGTCGTTCATGGCCGTCATATAACTTTCGGCGGCGCGAACCGCGTAGTTTTCAAATGGATAGTGAGCGGTTCGGACGGGCTCAACGGTTTGATTCAACTCTCGGAGAAGAGGTCGCGGTAATGAACCCATCTGCGCACTTAAGTGGCTAAAACTTTTGCGAGCTAGATCTTTTTGATACATTAAAAAAACATAGCTCTGTTGAGAGATCATAAAGTTTTCGATATCGGCCACTTGTTTTACGATCTCTTGCAGTCCGAGATCGGCGCGAATCTGGCTATTGCTAAGAGCCGCGATGCGCTCCTTCACCCAGGCGATCGTTCGTAACGAGCGGTAGGTGTGAGTTCCCAGGGGCCGAACATACTTTTTATTCACTTCCGCCGCTAATCGCTTCATTTCGTCTTCGAAGGATTTCGTCCAAACTTCAGCACGTGTTCTCCCGGCTTCGGCCGCGGCGATCCGATCGAAGAGCTCTTTGCACTCCACACAGTTTTCCAGAAGAATTTTGATTTGCTTTTTTAAGGTTTCGTCCAGCCTTCGGAGATTGGCAATGGTGTTTTGGGGATAGATAAAATTACGAACTTCTTTTTTATAATCAAAAAGCGAGCACAAACTTTCGGAATAGGCTTCCCGCTGATTGTAATCGTCGAAGCGAAATCCCGGACTGTTTTCGCGCATCGTCTTCATACCTTCGAGAAAACCTACCACCAAATTACTCGCGATGGACACGGTCCCTGCGACCGCGGGTCCGCCAACTAAACTTAGAATTTTGGAGCCTTCGCCGATGAGACTTGTAATCAGCGAAAGCGAACTGGCTTTTTTATCCTCTTCGAAGCAGGTTGAATTGCCAGAAATCACTCGAACCAAGGCATCGGTGGAGGTCATTAAGTTAGAAACGTAGTTTTGAATTTCGGCTTGCTCGTCTTTGTTGAGACCTTCGGACTTCCCTTTTTCCATGAGGGCGAGAAATTTCGTACGTTGTTCACCCACCAGGCCCGAAAGCTTGTTGGTGTTTTGGAGAGTGGTCTCTTTGGTTTCTTCGCAGCGAGCTTCTTTCTTAATGGAATCTTTCAACGTCTGGATTCGTTTAAGAAGATTCTTCATTTGGTCGCTGGTTTTAGGACATTCTAAAACCGGGTATGGAGAATACCCTTTAGCTTTGGTTTCGTCCGAGACAGGAAGCTCTTCGGCGAAGCTGAACGATTGGAAAAACAAAACGGATAAAGCGAGAATGATCGTAATTTTCATATTAACCCCACTGCCGGGGAATCTATCGTATTCTGTAGTTTTCCACTTTGGAAAATTTCGGGGCTGAAAAAATTATAGTGCCCCAGTGATTAGGCCTCTCTCAGCTTTGATTTCCACAGTTAAATTCATCTCAGTTCATCAAAAACGGAGGGAGCCTTGTGGTCTATCGGGCCTTTTTTACAAGCTCCATCATATGAGTGACCTTATCTCGCAAGAGCGGGCCACCGGTTTTCTCCGAAATCGAAGTTCCAACTATGATTGCGTCTAAGTGAGGAAGGAGTTGGGATGCATTCTGTGCGGAAAATCCCGAGCCGATGATCACAGGAATTTTGAGAGCCCCTGATTTGGCCTCTTTCAGTTTGTCGGCGGCCGGGGAGGAGCCTGATTTGCTGCCCGAAACAATCACTCCGTCGCTCCCCCCGGTCTGCGCTGTAAGAGCCGATTGGCCAATGGTGATTTTTGGATTTAACATTTTCGAATATTTCACTTGGATGTCCGTCAGGAGAGCTACGTTTTCCGCTTTTATATTTTTTCGATAATCTAACAGGGCTTTGGGATCGATCGGCACTTCCATCTTATTAGCGATCACGCGGTCCGAAAAAAAATCGAGACGCACAAACGGAGCTCCGCTGTTTTTAGCCAAAAGCAATGTCGAACCCGGGAAATGCCATAGGATTTCGACGCCAACGACGAGCGAAGTGGATGCGATCACTTGGCGTGTCAGCTCGGCCATTTTGTCGAGGTGCTCTTTCGATAAGTGGCGATCTAAAATGTCGCCGCCGCGAAATTCGAGCAGTATTCCATCCATTCCCCCCTCTTGGGCGATGCGGGCTTGCTCAATGGACCAGGCTTGAGCTTTTTTAAAGTCGTCCGGAGTTTTCCATGAGCTTTCGATCATCACCGCGGCGATGGCCGGTTTTTTTGTTTTAAACAGACTTAAAAAGTCGGCGGCAGTGGCCGACGTGGCGAACAAAATAAACAAAATGGTGAAAGATATTTTGGGAAGCATTTAGATTCAAAGCGCGATTACTTCGCGCTTTCTTTGATAAATCGAGACATGTAGTAGCGAACAAGGAAGTCGATTTTTAATGGCTGCTCGTTGTAAGTCCAAACCAGATCACCGAAAGGTCCCCACTTGGCGATCAGAAGCTCTTCACCTTGGTCAATATCTTGCTCTTTGCTTTGCCCCGGAACAAAATTGGCTCCCACATAGTGGAAGCGAATAGATAATATTCCCGGTTTCTTAAGAGAGAAAATCAATTTGAACCCGTTACGAAACAACATAAAGTCCGCTTCCGTATTTGAAATTCCGTAAACCTTAATACGACCCAACGGAGATCCTTTGAGTTGATTGAAAGTCGTTACGGCATCCACAAAAGAAACTTTGAGATCGTTGAGGAAATGGAGGGACTCGCTGGCTAATAATCTCTGTGGATCGAATCCCGCAGAGAAGTCGATCATTCCTGACTCTTCCATCTCTTGCTCAGCTTTGACCAGATCTTTAATCCACGAAATTTTATCCATTCAGCCCCCTGATGATAATGCAAGGCATCAAGTCCATCGACGCCTAATATCATAGTAGCGAACTCAAAAATGATGTCAAGATTTTGCGCTACTGGGTGAGCTCTGATGCGGCTTCCATGCGCTTTTCTCGGGTTCGCACTCCTAAGAACTGAACTTCTTCGGCACGGATGAGGGTTTTCCCCTCCGCCGTCACCTCAAGCCACGCTTCGACGGCAATGGGCGAGCCTTTTTCGAGAAACCGCACGCAGTTTTCGGCCACCGTTCCCCAGACAATCACGGAGTGCCAATCGGTGAACTCGTCCCATGTCTTTGATTCTTTATTAAACGATCGGCGATGGGTCGCAATACTGAGAAACGTATAACTTTTCCCATTTTTACTTTTCTGAAGAACCGGTGATCGACCGATATTGCCCGCGATAAATAATTTGCTGATTCCACTCATAGAACCTCCTGTGCAGGGAGGGTCTTGCAATTTGAAACCATCGCGCTGGGCTTAGGCCCTCTCAGTTGAGGGACTAAGATTTTAAATTCGGACGAATAGTTTTAAAAACTGAACTTTATAAACTGAACGTAAAGAAAGTGCTGTAGTCGTCTCTGGCGAGATCGCGATTTTCGCCACGATAAACGCCAAAAGTGAATGTGATAGGAAGGTAGTAGCCAAAGGTACAACTGAGGTGGGCTTCGGCTCCGTAGCCCCAGTACCACTTACCGTACTCGGAGCGAAGATACGACTCTCTGGAGAAACTATACCGAGCTCCGTCCAAACTGATCGTGTCGGCCACCACCGCTCCCGAGAGTTGTTTCACAAAAACGGGAAACGTCTTCCAGCCCCGATAAATGTTAGCCAGAGGAAAACGGTACTCTAAGTTCCCGACGACCACGTTGTTTCCTAAAAGAGTTCCCGTTGGGTAACCTCGCATCAAGAAAGGCGGGATGAGAGTATTAGAGACAAAGTTAGCGCCAATGGTGGAGGTGAAAAGAGTGGAGTTGTTGAGTTTAGGTGCATAGGTCGCATTCAGTTGGGTAAATAGAACGTGTCTTTGGGGAAGCCACTTCGAAAAATAGGCTCTAGCACTGGCATTCGTTTTGTCGAAACCGATGTTTCCCCACTCTTTGATAAAAGATTGATGACTGATGGCAAAAGAAGTCCCTTGCTCTGGCGAAATCTCAAATCCCAAGCGACGAGAGTTGTTGTAAGCGAGAAATATACCAGGACCAGAACGCTCGATGCTGGAAGTTCCAAATTCAGTGGTGAAGGAGTCGATCTCCAGGCCCATCGTCCAGCGCTGGTTCAAACCGGGAATGTAAGAACGCGCTTGGGCACTAGCTCCCGTGTCCTTGAGAGAGACATCGGCATTGTAAATGTAGCGGTAAACTTGCGCCGCAGAGATTGAAAGCGCCACCGGCGTGGACATGTTGGTATAGCTCACCGATCCACCGGTTTTTTGAGTGAGGGAGTCCCACTCGGCCCCGAGCGAAATAATATTTTTGTTGAGGGGATCTGCCATGGATGTGCTGGCCTGTAAACCGATACCCCCATCGAGAAGATAGCCGTACGGCATCCAGTAGCGAGGGTAAAGATAGCGGAAGGGATAGAATTCTTTTTCCTTCAAAGCCGTGGCATCGAAGTCGTCGGCCAGGTCTAATGTTGCGGGTTGAGGTAAAGTGAGTAAAGGTTCGACCTTGGGGGCACCGGTGATCTTTTGCCAGGAATCGGCGGGGGTCATATAAACGTAAACGCCATCTTCTCGCTGCTCAGAATAGTATAGGGCCTGGTTGAGAGGATCAATCGCCCCATCAATAATGCGCGTGAGAGAATTTGTAACCGCACGCTTTTGGCTAAAATCATCGGTGGTGGAGAGATAAAGGTTATCGACCCCCGACGTGGGCGAGGAATAAAGAATTCCCAAAGGAGTTAAGTTGAGCGAGGTCGGAATTGCCGATTCGCTGACGGTTGTCACCGTATGGGCGGCGACATTGTAGGCTTTAAGAACGCGTTTCTCTGAATTTTGTTCGATAAATAAAATGGAACCACTTCGATAAGCCAAAGACCACATGTTGGTTCCGAATCTCGGTGGAGTATAGAGCACGCGGATCTTTTTTGTGGCGAGATCGAAATAGGAAAGTTGTTTTGAGCCTGGAGTGTTCTGCACAAAATAGACACCCTTATTGTCGTTTGCAAAAAGGATGTCTCCCACGCGCGCGCCAAAGGTCATCTGAGTGATTTTTTGTTGGGCTAAATCATAAAACTGGAGATCGCTGTACTGATAAAAATAGCGCCAAAATTTGATCAGGTTAAACGCAAGAGTTTTAGAATCCGTGGACCAAGCGATGTGCTCCACCCCGTAGGTGTCTGTGGGGAGACTGATGTGAGCCGCTTCGACAGTGAATTCGTTTTTACCATCCCGTTTAAGAATATGGACGGAGCTTGGAATGTTATGGGCGCTTGAAATAAAGGCCAAGTACTTCCCGTCGGGACTGATGACGGGTTGGAAGTTTAAGTTTCCAGGCTGAGGTAAACGAGTTCCTTCGCTGACGGGGGCGGTGCGAAGAGTGCTGAACTGGCGATCGGCTTGGGCTTGTAAATTCTTATAAGTGTCTTGCAAAAGCTCGTCGGCCTCTTTCCCTGTTTTGTTTTCGAGCATGCCACTGACGAAATAGGGAAGGCGGCGAGAGGAGGCTTGGTTGAGTTCATGATGAGTTTCGAAACCATAAGTCTCTGCCAAGTGGTGCATATAGGCACCGCCTAAAAGATAGGCGCGTCGACCCCCCAGCCAATCGGGAATAAATTCGTTCATCTGATCGATCGGGTATTTATGCCACTCATTTTTAGCACTGATGGCCCGAACAATCCCCTCGAAGTTTTGCGAGCGGAGTCGTCCTCCTTTAGGATTATAATAACTTTCGGTATACACCGCGAGTCCTTCGACATACCAGCGGGGCAAAAGAACATTCGGATGAATCAAAGAGCCAAATAGGGTGTGGAAAAGGCGCATTCCTCCATGCACCGGGTAGAGATTAAGGATGTGGGTGTATTCGTGAACCATGATTTCGTAAAGGGAGTCGTCGGTTTCTCCGATGGGAGAGGTCGGCAGCGGGATGACGGGGAACACCGTGACGAGCGGGTAAGGGAAGATCGTTGCTGAGCCATTGGGCGAATCGGTGTAGTCCGAGATGACAAAGGTCGTTTTCCTCGGGAATTCCACAAATTGTTTCTGGAGAGCGGGGAAGACTTTTTGAAAAGTCTTTGCGTATTGGAGAGCAAGCTCCTTCTGCCGAGAGTCATAGATCCATATGGCATTCTCTTGCTCCATCACTTTCCAGTGAATTTCGGGAGCCACCTGGGCAAAACTTGTCTTACTCTTCGCGATGACCGCGATCACCATTAAGCAAAATAGAAAATGTTTCATTTGTACAATTAGAACACGAGTGTTCTGACGGCTGCATTAAAAGAAGAAAGGTTTGACAAGTGTCAGCAAAGTTTTGAGAATACCCTTAACAACTTAAGGAGATTCCACATGTTAAAAAAACTTTTCGTCATCGGCCTTTCATTGGTTTTTGTTGTCGCTTGTTCTTCTAAAAAGAAAGCGGACGACGCAGGTACAGCAGGAGATGGTATGAACTCTGCTGCAGACATTGCTGAAAAGCCCATCATTTTCGATCCATTGGGATCTGACAGTGGAAACATTTCCGGTCTAAGAACTGTGAACTTCGCTTACGATAGCCAAAATCTAGATGCCGAAGCCAAACAAGTTTTGGGTTCCAATGCAGAATGGATGAAGTCGAATCCTAATGCAAAAATGCAAATCGAAGGACACTGTGATAGCCGCGGTTCCAACGAGTACAATTTAACATTGGGTGAAAGACGTGCGAACACGGTCAAGACGTACCTTCAAGGTCAAGGCATTGATGGCGCCAGACTTTCTGTGATCAGCTACGGCGAAGAAAAACCACTAGCGACTGGCGAAAACGACGCTGACTATGCAAGAAATCGTCGCGCCAATTTCGTACCTGTACAATAAGTGGTTCTATGAGACATATTTTGGCTGCAATCATAAGTGGAACTTTGATCGTTGCCATGAGCTCGTGTGTGACGGTGGATATTCCTATTCAGGAATACACCCTCGCCCGGGCGGCGAGAGAGGCGGCGATTTCTGCCGAAGCCGCCAAATATTCTCCTCAACTTTTCTACCGCGCGGATAAGATTTACAAACGCGCGGAGACTTTGTTTAAAGATCGTTATTATTCCGAGGCCCATGATGAATTTGTGGAAGCGCAGCGCTTGTGCGAAAAGGCCGAAACGGCCGCGCGCTTAAAGCAATTCCAAGCAGGAGATGCCAGTGGTAGTTAAAAATATTTTTATTTCTACGTTTCTCATTTTTTCGACAACATCGTGTTTGCAAACACGTGCGGCTTTAAAAGGTGAATCCCACACGGTACAGGCCAAACAGGCTCAAGAAGAGAGCAAGTTCGACGAAATCAATAAAGACTTTCGCCAATTGAATGGCCGAATCGAATCGCTCGAGGCGCAAGTCAAGAATGTTCC
>JAIEOS010000121.1 GCA_019750295.1 Bdellovibrionales bacterium
CATCCTAATCCTGAAGCCGTTCTTAAATGTTTACCGGCTTGCCGAGGAAATGGCGCGAAATATCCAGATATTTTGGCCGAGGATTTTCTCAAGCAGCGTTTGCGCGAGATCGGCTTGCTCAAATAATTTAAGATCCGCCACCGGTATCCGTAAAAATGATTTTACCGGTGGTGCCCTCAATGGTCAGATGAATGTAGTAACCGCCGAGAGTGACCACTCCCTCTTTGTCGTGAGGAGAATTCGAGCGCAACTTCACAACCCAGTTTCCCTTCACTTTAGAGGCAGACTCGAGGACGGGATTGGGAAAACGATGATATTCGTCTTTGGTGGCCGCTTCAAAGGCGATCTGCACGGCCTGTTTTTCGGTGAGCATCTTATTTTTTTTGGAAGTTTTTCCGTAAACCGCGGAGCTCGATAATACAGCGAGCACCGCAATCATAACGAAGAGAATTTTCGTCACCGATAAATTCATCGGGACTACATACCTACTGGTCTTGTACCGACCGGAGTTCCTGGCACTCCAGGAATACGAGGGGGTGTTCCCCATCCATTGAGGGAAGCATGCACTCGGTTGCGATCAAGACACGCCGGCATTGGCGCGCCGTAAGCTTGATTGATCATTTGGCCGGGGATCGGTCGACCGGGAATTCCCATTCCTGGTCCGCGATGGTAGTAACCCCCATTATGACAATGGAGTTGCTCTCGACGCCCAAACAAGTTTCCACTCAATAGAAGGGCCCCAATTCCACCGATCACACCGCCCCCGAGGGCACCCTCACCGGCCGTCGTGCCGAAAAGTGATGGACCTAAGAATGAGCCGATCAGTGCACCACCGCCAATAGCTAAAAGAGCAATTCCCAAACCACCAAGAGCGTGAGCTTCCTCAATAAAGAGCGAAGCCGATTTTTTACCGCTGAGTGTTTTATAAATCTCCTGAACATTCACATCGTAGGGCTTTTTATTTTGTTTAAAGACGTAGCCGTTGATGATGATTGTTTTGCTATCTTTAATTTCTATAAAATCGCTGAAATTATTTTTATCAAAGAAGATTTTATTTTTTTCAAAGCGAACCACGGGAATGGCAGTGTCCTTGTTAATCCCCATCTTCTGGTATTGACCTTCGAGATTCTTCATCTCCTGCTCGGGTACGTGCATGGCCATAAACTTCATAAATTCTCCAACGGTTTTCATATCGTTGAAAAATTCGGCGGAATACTCTGCCGTTATTTCGGGGGAGTACTCCATCTCTTTACCTTTGTTCGCGGCATAAGCTAACTGTGCAAATAAAGACTGATAAATTAAAACAAAAACGAGAATAAGTTTCATTGAACCTCCAGGGATCCCAGAGGCCATCATACACCGAGCTTTCTGATTTTTAGAGGACCAAAAAGGTTAAACCTAGACCATCGTCCCGAAAAGGTTATTAAGGTTCCAGGTTCCTAAAAGGCAAAGGCAAATCACTTGGTGATTTGCCTTTGTCTTTTAGGAACCTGGAACCTTAATAACCTAGCTATTTGGGGGAG
>JAIEOS010000122.1 GCA_019750295.1 Bdellovibrionales bacterium
ATTTATACTGCGGCCTTGCTTGCGGAGATTCTTGAATCCATAGGTAAAAAAGAAGAGGCGCAAAAAGTGGCGAAAGACGGCTTAGCGAAAGCACCTTCGAGCGTCGATAAGGACTCTGCCACATTTGCTAAAATGGAGTATCTTAAAAAAGTGGCGATGCAGTAGCTATTTTTTAGAATCGGCAGCGTAGATATTTAAGAGCTCAAAGAGAGTGTCCACGGCCGCTAAGCTCGTAATATCCGAGTGATCGTAGGGTGGGGAAACTTCTACGATATCGGCGCCGACCATATTGGGAACCCGCAAACCCCGAAGAATGGTTTGCGTTTCGTAAGTGGTCAGCCCACCAACGACGGGAGTGCCAGTTCCGGGAGCGTAAGCGGGGTCAAGGCAGTCGATATCGAAGGTAATGTAGGCCGGATCTTTTCCGATAATTTTATTAATTTTTTTCGCAATGTTTTCCAGTGGAGCATTACGAATGTCGTTCACTGTGACCACATGGACGCCGTGTTTTTTAACAAAGTCGAGATCATCTTTTCCAGCCAGTGGTCCACGAATGCCCACTTGGCAAAGTTTTTTTCCATCGACAAGGCCCTCTTCAATCGCGTGGCGCATGAAGGCCCCGTGATGGTATTCGCAGCCCCAAGCCGCTGGGTAAGTATCTAAATGCGCATCAAAGTGAATCACTGCCAATGGTTTTTTATATTTCTTATTTAAAGCGCGCAGAATGGGAAGTGTGGTGGAGTGATCACCACCGACCGAGATAAATTTTTTATCTTTCTTAAGAAGTTCTGAAAAATATTTTTCGATGATCTCATAAGTTTTCATAACGTCGATGGGAACAATCGGAACGTCACCAACATCTGCGACTTTGATTTTTTCGATATACGTCATCTGACGTTCCCAGTGATAGATTCGACCGAGGGCCGACATTTCTCTGATTTTTCCTGGGGCAAAGCGCGCGCCGGGGCGATAGGAAAGTGAGCCATCAAATGGGACGCCGACCAGTGCGATATCATAATCGGCCTTGATGGGAACATGAGGTAGCCTAAAGAAAGTTTTGATTCCTGCAAATCGAGGGAGGTCTCGCCCTGATACTGGTTTATATTCCATCTTCGCTCCTGCGTTATTAGGTGTCCGGTGAAGTGGCTTGCTCACTTCCAAAATCCGAATTAAGTTTACGCTCACTCTATGGGGAAGTCCGTAAAAAAAACAAACAGCCGAGAGCGTAAAAATCCCGTTTTACCCGAGTCTAAAAAACTCGCTCAAGTCCTTGTGGATTGGTATGCCCATAACCATCGGGATTTGCCGTGGCGAAAAAGTCGTGATCCCTATAGGATCTGGATTTCGGAGGTCATGTTGCAACAGACGACCTCGCAGGCCGTGATTCCCTATTATCACCGCTTTATGGAAAAATTCCCAACCGTCGACCAATTAGCGGATGCTCCGCTGCCTCAAGTTTTAGAGGCGTGGGCGGGCTTAGGTTATTACTCTCGCGCGCGAAATCTTCATAAAGCCGCGCAGCTTTTATCTCAAAATGGTTTTCCCAAGACGTACTCCGAATTGATAGAGCTGCCTGGCTTTGGCCCTTACACGGCCCGCGCGGTGAGCAGTTTGGCTTTTGATGAGGCTGTCGGAGTGCTTGACGGAAATGTAATTCGCACTCTCAGTCGATACCTCGGGGAAAAGATCGAGTGGTGGTCCACGGCGGGGAGAGATCGATTGCAAACCGCGGCCGATGAATTGGCTCAGGCGAACAACAGCCAAAACGTCAATCAGGCGATGATGGAGATGGGTGCAACGATGTGCACACCCAAAAGTCCCAGTTGTTTTCTTTGCCCATGGAATAAGGGGTGTGAAGCCCGTCGACAAGGTCTCCAAGATCAGCTCCCTTTAAGAAAAGAAAAGAAAGAGGGACTCCGACTTTTGTGGACTCCTTCGATCTTCGTCAAGGATAGAAAAATCGCTCTCGCGGAAAACAACTACGCTCCTTTTTTAAAGAAGGCGAAGATCTTCCCGGGTAAGGTCGAGGTCATCAAAGACAAACCCAAAAACTTTACTTACAAACACAGCATCACGAAGTACGAAATCTTTATTCAGCTTCCTGAGACGTTGCCGACGAAAGTCGAGCCGTCGTCGGACCTGGAATGGATCGCTCTCAAGGATGTCAAAAAGACGGCGCCCTATAACCTTGTTTTAAAAGCTCTCAACCATTTGAAACTCTTAAATAATAACTAAACCAAATCTGATTTTAAAAGGTCCCGGCAAATTTTGCCCGAGGCTGGACTTGCCTTATCGACGGGCTAATGTAAGCTCAAAGTCTATGAAACATTTAATTCTCATCCCTTTTATTCTTTTGGCACAAACCGCTTTCGCAGCTCCTATTCCGTCGGCGGGCGGGAAGTACAAACCGGAATTGGGTGTTTATCGCTCTCCGTCGGGTTTTGAAATTCAAACCGCTTCGAGTGATTGGATTCAGACCGCGCCTCCGAAAAAAACTCGCTATATTGCAACGATGTATCGTTCTCCGAA
>JAIEOS010000123.1 GCA_019750295.1 Bdellovibrionales bacterium
GAGGCATTGCTTGTACATAATGACCCTAAATTTAAGGGTCAGATCTTTCACTATGAATTCAGAGAACATACGCAATTTTTCTATCATCGCTCACATTGACCACGGTAAGTCCACCCTTGCCGATGGGATCATCCGCATGACCGGTGGACTCACCGATCGCGAAATGAAAGAGCAAGTGCTCGACAGCATGGACATCGAGCGCGAGCGCGGAATTACCATCAAAGCGCAAACCGTTCGACTCAAGTACAAGGCCGACGATGGGAAATTATATAACATCAACCTCATCGATACTCCGGGGCACGTGGATTTTAGCTACGAAGTGTCTCGCTCCCTCGCCGCTTGCGAAGGTGCGCTTCTCGTGGTGGACGCCGCTCAAGGTGTAGAGGCGCAAACTTTGGCGAACGTTTATCTCGCCATGGAGAATAATCTCGAAATCATTCCCGTCTTAAATAAGATCGATCTTCCTTCGGCCGATCCCGAGGGCGTAAAGACCCAAATCGAAGATGGTATTGGAATCGATTGTTCCGAAATTATTCATGCCAGTGCCAAAATGCAGTTGGGAATCAAAGATATTCTCGAATCTGTTGTTAAAAAAGTCCCGGCTCCAAAGGGCGACGTGAATGCTCCCTTGACGGCTCTGGTGTTTGATTCCTGGTTTGATATTTATCAAGGTGTCGTGGTCTTGTGCCGAATTATGGATGGCACCGTAAAAAAAGGCGAGCGCATTCGTTTTATGGCGAATGATATTGAATACGATGTTCTAAAACTCGGATACTTTACACCCGCTCCAGTCGAAGTGAATCAGCTCTCTGTGGGAGAGGTGGGATTTTTTGTTTGTAACATCAAGAGCATTCGCGATGTGAACGTCGGTGATACGATCACTCATGCGAAGCGTGGGGCCGAAAAAGCTCTCGCCGGTTTTAAGAAAACAAAACCTATGGTCTTTGCCGGTATTTATCCTGTGGACTCTGCCGATTTTAAGGATCTTCAAGTCGCTCTCGAAAAACTCACTCTCAATGACTCCAGTTTGACGTACATGAAAGAGTCCTCCGCGGCTCTCGGTTTTGGTTTTCGTTGCGGATTTTTAGGTCTACTTCATATGGAAATCGTCCAAGAGCGTTTAGAGCGAGAGTTCAATCTCAACTTGATCACGACGGCACCAACGGTTGTTTACAAAATTTTCTTAAGTTCCGGCGAATCTTTCGAAATCGAAAACCCGAACGACATGCCCGATCCCTCACGGATCGAAAGGCTGGAAGAGCCGGTGGTCAAACTTCAATTGCACACGCCTTCGGAATTTATTGGTTCGTTGATCAAACTCTGCGAAGCCAAGCGGGGTGTGCAGATCAGTCTCGATTATTTGAACGATAAAAAAGTGGTGATCAATTACAAATTGCCGATGAACGAGATGGTCATGGATTTTTATGACAAGCTCAAGTCCATCACCAAAGGCTACGCCTCGATGGAGTACGAAGTGATTGGTTATCAAGAAGCCAGTCTCGTAAAGATGGATATCTTGATCAACGAAGAGCCCTTGGATGCGCTTTCGATCATCACTCACTCGAGTCAGGCGCAGAACAAAGGTCGCAAGCTTTGCGAAAAACTCAAAGAGTTAATTCCCAGACAGCAATATCAAGTGGCCATCCAGGCATCGATCGGGTCCAAGGTGGTTGCTCGCGAGACGTTGGGTGCGTTAAGAAAAGATGTGACTGCCAAGTGTTATGGTGGTGATATTTCTCGTAAGAGGAAGTTATTAGAGAAACAAAAAGAAGGTAAGAAGCGCATGAAGCAGGTGGGATCCGTTGATATTCCTCAAGAGGCCTTCTTAGCGATCTTAAAGGTGGAGGACTAAGTGTTTTCAAGAAAGTTTTGGACAGAAGGTGCAGGGTCGTATGGTTTAGCCATTCTTCTGGCGTTGACGATTCGTTGGGCCTTTATGGAAGCTTATGTCATTCCCTCGGGGAGTATGCTTCCCAGTCTTCTCATTAAAGATCATATTTTCGTGAATAAATTCGTTTATGGTTTGCGCGTGCCGTTTAGCGAAAACTGGTTGATGAAGTTACGCATGCCGAAGCGTGGAGAAGTGATTGTTTTTAAATATCCAGAGGACAAAGATACATTTTTTATTAAACGTGTCGTGGGACTTCCCGGTGACAAAGTCGCATTTAAAGATGGTCGGATTTTTGTGAACAACGAAGAAGTGAGAATGACTCCGGCGTCCAGCGAAGGGAATGCCGCTTGGTTGCGAGACAAAGATTTTCAAGAGGGTGCTCCCATGGATACCAAGGCGGACTACGAGCACTATCGCGAAGTTTTAGGTGATGTCGAACACGATGTGCTCCTGCGCCGAGGTTATCAAGAAGAAGCTCCGTTTGGCCCCGTCGAAGTTCCTCAGAACGCTTTGTTCGTTATGGGTGACAACCGCAATCGTTCTCGCGATTCCCGAGCTTGGGGTTTTGTCCCCGAGGAAAACATTTTGGGTCGTGCGATGTTTGTTTGGCTCTCGTGTGACGAGTCTCTTCCGGTCGTGAAGTTCCTGTGTAATCCTCTCGAGATTCGTTGGGGTCGCCTATTTCACTGGGTGGAGTAGCTTTTGAATCAACGTGGTCTTAAAGGAACGTGGTTACAGGTTGTCAGCCACTTTTTAGTGGTGATTCTCTTGATGGGAACATTTCGTTGGGTGATTGCGGAGCCTTTCCTCGTTCCGTCGGGGAGCATGATCCCGTCGCTTTTAATTAAAGATTACATTCTCGTTTCGAAGTATTCCTACGGTCTTCGTCTCCCTTTTGGGAAATTGTGGCTGATCGGACCGTTGACGCCGGCGAGAGGAGACGTGGTGGTCTTTCGCTCCAAGGATGATAGTGATTATTACA
>JAIEOS010000124.1 GCA_019750295.1 Bdellovibrionales bacterium
AAAGCAGAAGTTTAAAGTATATGGCGGAGTGCCTTGGAGTGAGCCGCTCTACGATTTCAAGAGAACTGAGTAGAGGGTGAGTAATTTGCAGTTTTCTCCTCTGGAACAGCAGTGATTATTTATTCTCGATCTGTCCATCCGTGGAGGCCTTCCGCGCGGGGCGTCCTTGCCCCTTGGGCTTTCTGTTTGTGTAAGATTTTTTTTGGGATGAAATCAAAATAAGAAACCGGGTTTAATTCGGCTTGGCGGGATGCCAAGACGACAACGCTCTCATGGATGGATAGATGATCGCAAACTCTTCACTCGAGGTGCTGGTGTTAAACTGCGCGAACGTTATAACCCATTGTAATCGCGAACGCGAAGTAGAGGGCATGATCCTTTCGTCTTTAGAATTCACGGCAAAATTCTTTTAGACCTCGTGCGCACGCTTGCGTGTAGATTCGGGTGGTCTCGCTCAAGAGCCCGGCTTTGTCGTATTCGGAGTTGGCTTTGTAGCAGCCATACCGATTGAGATGCTGGAGGCAGGCTTTTTCATATCGTTCTACGGTTTTATCGAAATCTTCAGGCTCGGCGTTCTTTGTGAGTTCGAAGTTGAAGGGTAAATGCATCGCCGTGTTTATGGTGTGACCCTGGTCTCTTCGCAGAGGGTTCATCGAACTGCCCATTGAAGTATCTAATGCCGCTAGAGGATTGATGAATACCATCTGTAGCTCGTCTCCAGGGGGTGGCGAGACGATGTTAAACACGAGGGAGTTTAACGTGTGCTGAGTGTCGGGAATCTCGTGGCCGATACGAAATTCAAAGAAGAGATGAAATATTGTGGGACGATGTAGAGCGGGAGATAAGAAGTCGTCCTCTAAGGCTCTCCGCAGCGCGCCGATAATGTGAGCTTGAAGCTCTCGAGGTCCAGACAATTCGTCGATAAAGTGGGTTAAGAGTTTACCCTTTGGAGACAACAGGATTCGAGATTTTACAGAGCCTTGGATTCCCTTTCGAATCCAATCTCGTTTGTAATACACTTCACTGCGAATCTTTCTCCACACCTTGTCGGAGAATCGGGGAATTTCCATGGCTCGTTGAAAGTACGCCCCAGTTCCGTCGCCGACGTAATCTGAGTCTTCTTCGGAACAGAGTTGACCTGGGGAGCAGGGCCTTTCGGAACCTATCATCTTGGGAATTGAAGAGTGCAGCAGATTATAGAGTCGATCGGACGTTTTAGCTTTTGATCTTTGAGCGTGAGCTCGCGATTTGGACGACACTGATTTATCCAAGCTATTTTTTCGTCCCTGGAATCCATTGCGAAGTTCGATCCAAGGCGGACTCTGCTCCTTCTGGGGTTGTGGAGCTAGCGTTCTATTAGAAATTTTTATTAATCCAATAAGAAGAACCCCATGGAGACCCATCGATATAACATAATATTTGTTCATCTCTCTATTGCTCGGCAGAAACGGCCGTGTTCACAACGGATGAGCGACCGAATCGTTGGCGATAGGTTCTCAGTTGCTAGACTGCAGCAATCAGCTTCTCGCTTGCGCTTTGGTCTAAATGCGCGCCTAATATTCGAAGGGGTTTTTTGGGTGAGGGATACAGGACGTACCCTTTGAGTTTGAAAAAAGATTTAAAAATAAATCGATCTACGGAGGGGCCATATGGGTGTATCTACCCGAATTCTTATTTTAATAATGACCATGTTCATATCTCAATCGGTGCTCGCCAAGAGTCGCTACATTGTGATTTTCAAATCCACAGAAAGCATGCAGCAAGCTCGTGCTAAAAGTCGCAGTAACGAATTTTTAGGAGCTCGAGCGACGTCTCCGAAGTATCTGGAAAATGTGGATATGGCCATCATCACCGCTGAAGAAGATCAAGTGCAGGGACTCGTCCGCAATAATTTGGTCGCTAGCATCGAAAAGGAATATTTTTTTAAAGCACCTCGATTGAATCTCGGCGATGTCGTCGATTTATCTCTGACACAAAATCGCCAGATGGATCTCCCTTGGGGGATCACTGCGGTGAAGGCGCCTGAGGCTTGGGCGGTGACTAAAGGACAAGACGCTCGCGTTCTGGTTCTCGATACAGGCATCGATGCAAACCATCCTGATCTTAAGGGTCGTTTTGAAAAAGGTCGCTCTTTGATTTCAGGTAATCCGAGCTTTGCGGATACAGAAGGTCACGGGACACACGTCTCTGGAACTATTCTTGCGGACGGAACGGGTTACGGCCTTCTCGGTGTCGCGCCAGAAGCACGACTTCTTATGGGTAAAGTGTGTGGGGCTTCAGGCTGTAGCAGTGCTGCGATTGCGGAAGGTGTGAACTGGGGTATTCAAGAAAAAGTCGATGTGATTAGCATGTCCTTAGGTGGACCTTTCTTATTCCCATCACAAGCTCAGGCTTATAAAAAAGCAGAGCAAGCCAACATCGTTGTTGTTGCGGCCTCCGGGAATGGCGGAACTGCGAGCGTTTCGTATCCCGCAGCGGTAGACACCGTGATTGCGGTGGGTGCAGTTCAAGAAGATTTGAAGAAAGCGAGTTTTTCGCAGTGGGGACCTCAACTCGATGTGGTCGCTCCCGGAGTGAATACGATCTCCTCAGTTCCCGTTGGCACTGGTCGCGAAGGTTCAGTGGCGATCGATCTAGGGAATGGCGCCGAAGCGGTTGCCAATTCTGTCTTTGGAAATTCATCTCCAAATCTCAACGAAATCTCGACGGGTGAATTGGTTTATGTGGGGCTTGGAAAGCCTGAAGATCTCGTGGGTAAATCTCTTGCCGGTAAAGTGGCGTTAATTCAAAGAGGAGAGATCACCTTCGAAGAAAAAGTCAAAGCGGTTTCGAGCAAAGGCGTGGTCGGAGTGATCATCTTTAACAATACAGAAGGTCTGATTTCTGGATCGATCGAAACTCCAGTGAAATTCCCGGTCATGATGATCGAGCAAAGTGTTGGTTTACAAATTATTGAAAATTTAAACAATGGGACGGCGACTGCTAGTATGGCTGTTGTGGCAACGGATTTTGCCGCGTTCCAGGGGACGTCGATGGCTACTCCACACGTAGGTGGACTCGTCGCCCTCATTCGCTCGGCAAATAAAAACCTCACGGCAGCGCAAGTGCGCGAGATCGTAAAATCCACGTGCACACCGTTGACACCGAATGCGAATAACGAACTCGGTGCAGGTCTGATCAATGCAGAAAAAGCAGTGAATGCAGCTAAAGCCCTTTCGATTCAGCAGGGCTTTGAGTTTTCTAAAGTGGCTGGGTTTTAGTTAAAAACACTCGGCGTTGGTGATCACGTCTTCGCCGGGTTTTACGAGTCTCTCTTCACCAAACATTTCTTTTAAAAGTTTTAACGAAGCCTTCTGTTCTGCAGAGGGCTTTGCTATTTGGTTTGATGCTAACACTTGATAACCTTGCGCTCGGTCCATGTACAACGGAACGTAGCGAACTCCGTTGATCCAAGTTTTCCCATTATTTTTGGTAAGACCCAGATAAAAAATCAAGCTCGACTTTTTATTGACCGAGGATTGATTGCTCACAAAATTTCCCAAAGAAAAAACAATGGCGCCTTCGCGGCCATCTTTGGTTTTATACTTTTCCCAAGTTTGCGGGACATGGGGATGAGCGCCGATCACGGCCAAGGCCCCATCCTCCAGCCATTGGCGCCCAAAGTTTTTCTGCTGCGTATTCGGTGTGAGTTGGTATTCATTGCCCCAATGAGGGGTGACAATCACGGCATCGTAGCTGTCCTTGTTCGCTTTGATGATTTGGGAGACGCGACCGGTGTCGAAGCAATCGAGAACAAGATCTTGTTTGTCGGGGAGACCATTAGTTCCATAAGCGCAAGCCACCCAAAGTGTTTTAAGCCCCCCTTGCTCCATCACGACGTGAAAATCTTCCGA
>JAIEOS010000125.1 GCA_019750295.1 Bdellovibrionales bacterium
GCTCTTCCGATCTTGTTCATGAGCTCAAAAACATGGTGAGAAAATGTTTTAATGAATGGCGATGGAAAAAATTCCAAAGGAAATACTGCTAAAATGTAGGCACAAATCACGACGCTGGTCGAAAATATATAAATGATATCCCAGCGCCGTCGACCCTGGTGGTGATGGTGATGATCGTGCTCGCAGTGAATGTGATCGAGATCGGACATGTTGAAAGCTTACCCGGTTCCGCAAGGAGAATCGACAACTTCTGCCTTACTCGATGAGTTAAATCCTAGGCCTTACCCCTAAACACTTCTCCTCTTGATTGATTTTGCGCCGGTTCTTATTTATGCTGCACGTAAATCTCAAAACCAAAGGATGGAAACATGTCCGAGCAACGCTTTGCTGTCACCGACTTTACCGACGATGAAAACGCCTTTCGCCAAGCCATTCGCGAATTCGCCGAGAGCGAAATTAAGCCATTGGTCCACGAGATGGATAAAAATCAACAGATGGATTCTAAATTAATCCCACAACTTTTTGATATGGGATTAATGGGAATCGAAACTCCCGAACAGTACGGCGGAGCCGGTGGAAGTTTTACGATGGCTTGTATTGCGGTGGAAGAGATCGCTCGCGTGGATGGGTCTGTGAGCGTTTTAGTCGACGTTCAAAATACACTTGTAACAAACATTTTTCTCCGTTGGGCCAACGACGCTCAAAAAGCAAAGTATCTTCCTCAGTTGGCACAAAAGTCGGTCGGCGCCTATGCGCTTTCGGAAAGCGGCAGTGGTTCAGATGCATTTGCTCTTAAACTCCGGGCCGAAGACAAAGGCGATAAGTATGTTCTTAACGGACACAAACTTTGGATTACGAATGGTAAAGAAGCCGATGTCTTTATCGCCTTTGCAACGATAGATCCGAGCAAAGGCTATAAAGGGATTACCGCTTTTATCGTTGAAAAATCGATGAAGGGATTCACGGTCGGTAAAAAAGAAGACAAAGTGGGAATTCGCGCGAGCTCCACTTGCGAATTGCTGTTTGAAAACTGCGAAGTGCCTAAAGAAAATATTCTGGGAGAAGTGGGCAAAGGTTATAAGATCGCCATCGAAACTCTCAACGAAGGCCGAATCGGTATTGGCGCCCAGATGTTGGGAATTGCACAAGGGTCTTACGACGCTGCCAAATCTTACATTCAAAGCCGTGAACAGTTTGGAAAATCCATTGCCAGCAATCAAGGCGTGCAGTTTCAACTGGCCGAGATGCGCACTCAATTGGAAGCGACACGACTCCTTGTCTACAACGCGGCTCGCTTGAAAGATTCTGGAAAACCTTTCATTCAAGAAGCGGCCATTGCAAAGCTGTATTCTTCTCGAGCAGCAGAGAAGATTGCATCTCAAGCCATCGATCTGTTCGGTGGGAATGGGTTCACGTCTGAGTATCCTGCGGAAAAATACTGGAGAGATGCAAAGATTGGACAAATTTACGAAGGAACAACCAACATGCAATTACAAACCATTGCAAAGATCGAGTTGTCGTAAGTGGACAAGCCCACGTCTAAGCCCAGAAAGCACTTTAAAATGAAGCCTGCGGACATTAAACCGCTGGCTCCCGGGCGCGGCAGCTGCTGCGCTTCGGAGTCCATTACCGTCGAAAATTTGCCCATTCTTTTTATGTATCGCGAAGAGCCCCTCACCGACAAAGACAGCGGCTGGGTGTTCATGTCCGGAATGGAAACCGACGAGCAACTCCAATCTCCTGACAGCCTCGGAGTGTTTGACGTCAACACGCTGGCTAATTACGACCCGACCATCGTTCCCTATTTAGATTGCCCGATTGGCTCCTCATTTTCTCGCGCTTCCGAATTTGAACCCTTCGAAGAAGACGACTTCGACGACGACTTCGAAGATGCCGATGAGTAAACCTCTGCCTTAAAACGGAAACATCTGGTAGCGAAGCGCTCTCGTCACCTTTTTCACTTTACCGTGGTTGCCGACGGTGATGACGCGAAGAGTGTTGGTCTTTACGCCCTTTCGTACGGGCATTCCCAAAGTGCAGACGATACGATCGCCCTCTTTCACAATCCCATGGGAGACGAGAACGTTTTCGATTTCTGTCATCACCTCTTCCGTGCTATCGAATTTTTTGATTTGTAATGTTTGAACACCCCAACACAATTCTAGGCCCCGTAGCGTATCGACTTTATCTGTGACCGCCAGCAAGTACGCCTGCGGTCGAAATCGCGAGATGAGTCGCGC
>JAIEOS010000126.1 GCA_019750295.1 Bdellovibrionales bacterium
GTATACCCGAGCTCCCGAAAATAATCTTGCCAGTACTTCGCAATAACAACAATGTGCTCAGACTTCCGAATCACAGCTTTAAAAACCCACTCGGTGAGATCTTGGTACAATCGAGGAAGCCATGCACTTCCGGAAGAATCCACGTGGTAAATGATACTTATCCCTCGGCCTTTAAAATTAAATAGAGCTGATTGAAAGCTCCGAATACGGAGGCCGTGGGGTTTTTTAGCGAATTTCCATTGGAGAAAAAGATATTTTGGCATTTCCAAAAGGCGCCAAATGCCTTTGAACCCAAAGGTGGAAGAAACCACCGTATAGTCAAAATGGGAACTCAGTACCGCATCTAACATTTTTTCGTAGATGATACCTCCGTAACCCTTCTTAGAAGTGCTCAGTCGGAACACCTGTGGACTGGTGAATTCCTGTAGTTGTAATCGTGGCTTCATTCCCCATCCTTATTTCGCAAAACACCGTAAAGGCGAAATATTTATTGATAGGCCTAGCAAAATCAATAAGTATGTTTTTTCCCCTTCAAGGAGAATAATTTATGATTCCAGTGGTATTGTCAGGAGGCTCAGGGACTCGCCTATGGCCACTCTCTCGTATTAAGCTTCCTAAGCAATTCTGCTCTATTTTCGAGCAAAGCTTGCACTCTATGACGTTGTCGCGCCTTGCCAAATGGGGCACTCCCTATGTGGTAACGTCTCAAACCCTAAAAGATCTTACCGTTAAAAATCTCAACGAACTCGGCCTTAAAACCGACAACGTTATCTTAGAGCCACTTTCTAAAAATACCGCACCTGCCGTAGCTCTACTTACCGTTCTTCTTCTTCGCAGAGGCCAAGGGGATAGTGTGGCGGGAATCTTCCCTGCCGATCATATTATCGAAAATGAAGAGAAATTCACCGCCGCGATTCATCTCGCCAAGGAAGAAGCCCTCAAAGGAAAAGTGGTTATTTTAGGAATTCAACCGGATTACCCTGCCACAGGATATGGCTACATTCAAACTGGGAAAGATCTCCTCGCCCAGCAGGGAGAATTCGTAAGCCATCCTGTTCTCAAATTCCACGAAAAACCAAGTCTTGAGAAGGCCACTCAATTTATAAAATCGGAGGGTTACTACTGGAACGCAGGCATTTTCATTTTTAAAGTGAGCGCCATGGCAGATTATTTTAGAACCTATCAGCCGTCGATGTGGACCGACATTAACAAGCTCAATACGGACCTCAGTAATATCCAGGAAGTTTACTCTTCTTTGGACAGTATCAGCATCGATTACGCGATTATGGAGAAACTATTATCAGATGAGTTGGCGTGCATCCCTTGCGATATCGGTTGGAACGACGTGGGCTCCTGGGATGCGATATCCCAGATTCTCAGTGGCGCCAATCCCACCAATAAGATTGAAGTTCGCTCCAAACACAACTACGTGCAGAGTTCTCTTAAAAAAACTTATGCTTTCGTGGAAGTCGAGGACATGATTGTTGTCGACACAGCCGACGCCCTTTTAATTTCAAAAAAAGGAGCGTCACAAGGAGTTAAGGATGTCGTAGATATTCTTAAACTTCGCCAATCTTCTTTACTCAAGGACCACGTCTTTGAGGAGCGTCCTTGGGGTCGTTTCGAAATTTTAAAAGACACAGAAATCTTTAAATCTAAAGTCGTTACGGTAAATCCGGCTCAGCAATTGTCGTATCAGTCACATAGTCAACGCGAGGAACATTGGTTAGTCACCCAAGGTAAAGGCGAAGTGGTACTGAATGATACAACAATCCCAGTGAACCCGGGATCCTACGTAAAGATTCCTCTCGGAGCTAAACACCGCATCCGCAACATCGGCGAAGACCCCGTGGAATTTGTTGAAGTGCAGTTAGG
>JAIEOS010000127.1 GCA_019750295.1 Bdellovibrionales bacterium
GCCATATCGATATGATCATGTCCGTCGGAATTAATTCCACGGACCGCAACGAAAACAAAACCGGATTGAATTTTTCTGGAGTCGGACTGTACGCCATTCACAACATCATCTGGTTTCGACTCGTTCCAATCGATCCTGCCAAAAACTGAGAAGAGTTCCTTTAGGGTCATCCGAAAACTAGCGTATGGCACCTCCCGGGATTCTACAATCAGTAAGTAAAATTTTTGGCAGATTATGTGCCGGAGAGCGACGAATTTTGTCACAGCTGGCAATAAGGTCATTTGTCCCATTTAAAAATTCCCTTATAAACCCATGAGTTTATTGATGTATTAGAAGAGCCTTGCCGACGATAAACAAATCTTATCGGGAATGATTTGTGCACCACCCTCGAGATGTTGGAGCCCTCTATGCTGACGTTTAAAGCGAAATACATTCTCAGGACCATAACGACAGGAGTTTTACTCTTGGTTGCATCTTTGAGCCATGCTCGAATGGATTCTTCAAAGCCCATGGGTTTTGGACCAAATGCAGCCTCACACTCTTTCCAATCTGTCGCCTACAATCCGAGCGAAGAAGCTCGTCGCACCGTTGTGCGCGAACTCCTTGGAGCGGATACTCCCGCACTCCAGTGGCCCGCATTTCCTCGCATCTGGTATCAAGCGGAACAGGGCGACACTCAAGACACCAATACCACTTACGGCGGATCATTTAATGTCCCTGGATTACCCGTCACGGTCGGAGTCACCGGAAAAATCTCCATCAACTACAGTTACTCTCGGAAACATTATCTCGTGGTCATGACTTCAGTTCGACAATCCAACGCCGTCGCCGGCGGCTCTCCCCGCGTTTCCGAGAATCCACTGCAAGACCTAAATCAAATCACTCGCTTTGATAGCACGACCCAAAGACGATTCTTTAATATTCAACCGAACTATCCCATGATCGGCTTTTGCGCCTATGAGATGCAGCTTAAAATCTTACGCGCACGCGACGGAAGCATCAGCTTCCCCGCTTACTCCGAATCGATCAACACCGGCAGTTATCACACGGAAATGATCACTCTCTATTCGAACTTTTTCCAAATCGAAGGACATGTTCCAATGATGGACTATCTGAATGAGAGATGTGGTGGCGACTTCCTCAAAGAAGCCCGTCCGTTTGTGGAAAACGACTTTAATAAAATTGTTTTAGAATACTACGCTAATTTTCACCCGAGCAACAATTGTAAGCTCGGAGGTGCCTCCAGCGATGCGGGTGACGATTCGTGTATGGCGTGGGCCGAAGCGTTTACCGATCGGGTCACTCGAAGTCGCACTGTCCCTCGCTGCCGTCAACAAACCGATGGAACGGCTCGATGCGAGTTATTCGCCAAAAAAAACCAGAGCTGTCCGATGTATCTGCAACCTGATGGTAGTATCTCAGAGCGTTACCAGCGCTACCGAGACGCTGTTCCTACTGTTGGATTCAGATGTGATCGCGGACTTAAATGTAATCTAGATAAAAACCCTGTCACCTTGTTTGATTCGTTGGTTGTATGGCCTGGATCAGCCAGTTGTAAATAAAGGATAAATGTATGCGGAACACAATAATTACAACTTTATTTTTAACGGTGCTCGCTCTCAAGGCGACGGCTCAGGATAAATCCTTGTCTCTCATTGATGCTGAACTCAGTGCCCAAGCGCAAAAAGTGGAAGCGAACATGAAAGAAGCCCTAGACGAGAAAGCTCAGCTCGAGCAGTCGCAAAATCAAATTGTTCAGCGGATTCAAGAGATCGAAACGGCTCGCGCAAACGCCATCAGCGCCTTGGAAGTTCCGGTGACCACCGAGCTGCTCGAGCAAGTTTTGCTCAAGGAACAAAATTTAGGTGCTTGTAAACTTAAAAAAGGAAAAAATCCCAACGAATATTATATTAACAAAAACAACATTCATATCAGCTTCTACTTCGCCGGAGAAAATTCGGGAAAACGGCCCGTAGCTCGGTACTATGTCGAGAACAACGTGAAACATATCGAACTTAAACAAGATGCTTTTATGCTGGAGAATGCAACCAGCACTACACCCTTTAGTGCAACCCTCCGTTTCGAGGTCGAGTCACAAAAAGTCAAACATGCTGTGTTTACCGGGGAACGTATTTACGACGGAGTGATGGGATTCGGATCCTCACTCAAGGTGACTATTTTAACCTGCGTCCTTTAACTGATCACTTGCGCTTAAAGGGCGCCGCTAGAAATGATATAAGCACAGCTCACGATCAAACAAACAGACAATAGGATAATGTGTTTCTTCATACTCTCTGTATCAGCACTAAACACGCCAACTCTAAACCCGTATATTTGAATCCACCGTGGAACCCAAGAATTAAATTCAGACCTGACCAGAAAAGGTACGCCGTTCAATTCCCAGACGCAAAAAGTCACAGAGTCCCTAAGGCTTTGTGACTTTTTGCGTCTGGGAATTGAACGGCGTACCTTTTAATGGGACTACGCATGGTACTGAACTTGCTCAATGTAGGGCGGCGCAGAGCTTTTCGGCGCTCCGAAACAAGGTTGCACGTATGTCATCAAAAACACTTTTATTTATCTTTTTATTTGTGCTGCCTTTGGGCTGCAGCGTTCTCAAAAAGAGGGACGCCTCTGTGACCCAATCGAATGCCATCTCTATCGACCAACCCGTGATTAAAAATCTCGACGAGGTGGATGCTCGCTCTAAAAAACTCCAACACAGTTTAGCCCGCATTCACCTTCGCCAAGGAGCGAACACTCTCGCGATCGGCACTGGATTTTTCTATAAATCCAAAGATATCTTCGTCACCAGTTATCATGTGATCGAAGGGAAACCGGAGTGCCTCACGACAGGCGCTTGCACGGTATTTCTTGGCTTCGTCAAAAACTCGAAGGAAGTGCGAGAGATAGAAACTCGCATCAGCGTCATCTTCAAATCAGAGGCTAAAGATTTGATCGTCCTTAAAATTCAAGACGCGTCCCAATTCTCTCAGGTGCTTCCACTTCAAATCAAAGCCAAAAGAAAAGAGGGTCGCCTAATGACCGCAGGTTTTTATCACGATGACCCCGCACTTACGTTTTCCGAGGGACAACTTCTCAAAGCTCAATCCAAACATGCCAAGGCACTCTCCAGTATTATCGTGAGTGCTGGTTTTAGTGGTTCCCCTGTCATCAATCGCCAAGGTGAATTGGTGGGCGTAGTTTCAAGCTACAAGCCCATTCAAGGTCAGCAGACCGTCGGTCTCGCCGAATACATTGCGGCCGATGATCTGAACGTCTTCTAACGTAAAATAGTTATTCGGATCTGAATTTTTTTCCTTAAAACCCCTCTCTACACGCCGGTATTGCGACTAGGACTGGATCACATCTTGCTGTTACCTTGGAAAAGAGGTTTCCATGAATTTTTTGCGATTGTACACGTTGTTCACGTTGGTCTGTCTATTACTCGCGATCTCAAGTTACTCGCTGGCGGATACAAGCAAATGCTTTGTCCTCAGTCAAAGCCGACAGCCGTTCGATCGAAAAGCCTACGACGTGGCGAAACTTTTGATCGGATTTAATCACGCAGATGCTATGTCTTTTGCCCACTCCCCTTATAAAGACAACTCTGAGGACTGCATGTTCTATCGCGCAATGATGATTAAAGATTCTCTCAACCCCACTCATGCTGGTGTTTTTCTCACCGTGATGCACGCGGAAAAGCAGGGTGTTGATCTTAAATCCTTTGGCATTGAAATCTCACGTAATGCCAACGGCGAGATCATTAATGTGAATATTTATCGTTTACTCAATGCTGAGCTTCACTACGGTGCGATGGGCCTCGCCGCAAAAGGAATTATCATTTTAAGGAATGAGTACAATCAGGTGACAGGCTTTGATTTTCTTTAAAGCTATTCCGTAAACACAGTGAACGGTTTATCGGAAGGCCACGCTTCGCCTTCCGATGGCGCTGTCTTAACAACTCTTCCTTTTTTACCGACCACTTTAAAATCGATCTCTTTAGCTTTCATAAATCGCATGGTCTCTCGCAAGGTCCAACCTTCCATATTGGGAACGACAACAACGGAGGCCGGCGTCTGAGCTTCGCTTTCGGCGATGGTTTTTTCTTCGGATTTAATCAGATCGGTCTCGGCCACAAAGACGGGTGCAATCCCACGACGGTTGATCGCAAACTCCGCGATTTTCGAAAAGATCGGAGCCGCAGTTTGAGACGCATAGTAACCATGCTTTTTAGGATTATCGATCACCACATAAATTAAAATCTCTGGAGAGTTGGCCGGTAAAAAACCGATAAAGCTAGAGATATAGGCGCCCGGAATATAACCCCGCCCTTCGGGATTGACCTTTTGGGCGGTCCCGGTTTTTCCGGCGACAGGGAATCCCTTCACTCTTGCGGTGGTTCCTGTGCCGTGATCGCTCGTGGTCGCAGACAACATCATTTTTAATCGGGCGGCGTCCTTAGAGGAAAGGACTTTGCGAACGAATTGGGGCTGCGTCACGGTGATTAAGCCGTCAATCCCGCGTTTCTGCTTCACGAGATAAGGGCGATTTAAATTACCACCATTGGCAATCGCCGCGTAAGCGTTGGCCACTTGAAGCGCCGATACCGCCACTCCATGACCAAAAGCAATGTTCGCTTTATGATGATCTCTCCAAGGAGGTAAGGAGAGAATTCCTTTGGACTCCCCTAAAAGATCTAATCCTGTTTTTTCCCCAAAGCCAAAATCTCTGAGTGTTTGATAGATTTGCTTATCCTTCATTTGCAACGCAATCTTTGTCACTCCCACGTTGGAGGAATAAGCGAGGACCTCGGTGGCGGTTAACTTTTTATAATGATGTTTCTCGTCGGCTTCACTAATTGTTCGACCATCCACTTCGACTTTTCCTCCGGAAGTGTCGATCACTGTATTCGGCTCAATCACTCCGTCGCGGAGAGCTCCACCCATAAAGACCGTTTTGATGGTGCTTCCTGGCTCGTAAAGATCCGTAAAAATGCGGTTCCGTCTTTGCGAGGTGTTGGCTTGCGAAGGTCGATTGAGATCGTAATCCGGTTGCGAGGACATCGCTAAAATTTCCGAACTTCTGGGATCCATAACAATCGCCCAAGCGGCATCCGCCTCATGAAACTCGATGGATTTTTTAAGCTCTTGATCCACATAGGACTGCAGATCACCGTCAATCGTTAAGTAAACATCCTCACCATCGCGATCCTGCATAAAGATCCAACCGTCTTCCACCAGAAACCGGCCCCGCGCATCTTTAGGTAAGTGTAACTCCTGCAGATCCGCTCTTAAAAAGGAGTCATACTGAGATTCAATTCCCTCTAGTCCTCGCCCATCAGCGCCGACAAAACCCACCACATGCGACAAAACGTTTTTACGAGGATAGATGCGCTTGTATTCCTCTTTAAAGCCCAAGCCTTTTTCGTTCCAGCTCATAATCTTATTGCGGACCTCTTCGTTCTGCAGTCGATCGATCCACACGAAACGAGTGTTGGGTTTTTTCAGTTTGTTCAGAATATCTTTTTGTGACAGATCTAAAACTTTCGAAAGTCTCATCGCGAGCAGACGCGGCCGCTTGATTAAGGTGGGATCGGCAAACAAAGAATAAGCTTGCACCGAAATGGCAAACTCTTGACCGTTTCGATCAAAAATATCACCACGTTTTGAATTGAGTTTAACGACACGCTGATACTGTTTAGCTTTGGCAGAAATAATTTTATGCGTCGGAAGCACTTGCAGCTGAAAACCACGGAGAATAAATATACACCAAATTCCGAGGAACCAAATCAGAATGATAACTAAGCGAGGCTTCATATGCTTCATACTTAGATATTATTTGATCACAACTGAGCCGCTGCCGGCAATGCGAATCACTTGTCCTTCTTTAGCGGATTGGAAGGTCAGCCGAGAGGTTGCGATTTTGCGAATGCGTTCTGGACTTGTCATCTTTGCCACTTGCACCAGTTTCAAACGCTGTTGCTCTCGCGCCTTTTTTTCTTTATGGGCCAGGTTAAGGATCGCATAACCCATTCGACGATTTTCCATTTTTACGAAGACTAAGCCAAAGAGTGTGAGCAGAATAAATAACACACTCATAAAGGGTTTTACGTTTTCAATGGTTCTCTTCATCGTTGTCGCTCCTGCGGAAGGCTCTTAATTTAGCGCTGCGGGATCGAGGATTTTCTTTTTCTTCCTCGCGACTGGCGACGATGACCTTTTTATTGATCTTCCGTCCCCACTCTTCGTTCTCTTTAAACAGCGTCTTCACTATTCTATCCTCTAAGGAGTGAAAAGTAATCACGACCAGGATACCTCCTGGGACTAAAGACCGGATGAAGTTGGGAATGGATTCGCGCACCTGCTCGAGCTCTTGATTAACCAACAAACGTAACGCCATAAAATACTGGGTGGCGGGATTTTTTCCTTTTTGTCTCCACCCATCCACTCGTTCTATCAGGCCGGCCAGTTGACGAGTGGTTTCAAAGGGTTTTTCTTTTCGATCATGCACAATCGCTCGCACGACCCGAAACGGACTGCGAATCTCTCCGTAGTTTTTAAAGATCTCAACGAGCTGCTCTTCGTCCCACTCATTGATCACCTCAGCGGCCGTCGTTTTTTGATTTTGATCCATCCTCATGTCCAAAGGGCCGTCATGATAAAAGCTAAAACCCCGATGAGCCTGGTCGAGCTGAGGCGAACTGACACCGAGATCTAACAGAATAAAATCAAACTGAGGACGAGGCTCTAATTTTTGAGCATATTGCGAAAAGCTGGTGCGCTCCAAGCGCAATAGACCATTTTTGATCTCTTCGGAAAAGGTGGTGGCCCCGAACTCGAGAGCCTCATGATCTCGATCTAGCCCGATCGCTTTAATTCCCGGAAACGCTTTAAGAATTTCTCGGGTGTGGCCGCCGCGGCCAAATGTTCCATCCAACAACATTTCTGGCTTTTTCTCATAGGTGGAGAAGGCGCCTAAAACTTCGCTCAGCAAGACGGGAACATGTTCGCTCATAGTCCCCATCCTATTCGCAGAACCAGGCTATGGGCAAGACTTAAGGAGGGGTTTTCTGCTGCTGGAGACTAGCACCCGGTCTCATTATGGTGATAGCATAGGATGAGAGCCAATCTATGATGAAATGCCCGAAGTGTTTTTTCGAACAACCGCCCGATACCTATTGCGCCCAATGCGGCGTCAATATGGAAACTTATAAACCGGCGCCGACTCCAAGACTCAAAATGATTTTAACCAACTGGATGGTTCATCTGGCCGTTTTAATTTCGGTCATTGTGGGATTGGTTCTCTATGATCGCGATAAACCTCGCTCAACTCAAACTTCAGTTTCGCAGGCCGCTTATAAACGAAATGTGAAACAAGCCGCACCTAAAGAGATCGAAGCTGCGCCCACTGAAGAGTCCGTGGTGGCTGCGGCCGTACCCAAAGAAATCAAACCCGCACCGTTTCGTAAAAGCTTAAATCCAGAAACTCTTTCCAATGAACCCGAAGATCCGCCCGCGCCAAAAGTCGCCGCAGCGGCACCGACACTCTTGAATGTTCAAGGGATGAACGTGACCTTCTATCATGCCTCTCGCAATCCCCTCATCGAAATTCAAAGAGACGCTCGTCCCATTAATATCGGTGGAGATGGCACCGGCGGCATCGTTTTAAAAAAACTGCTGGATGGACTTCAGGAAAATGGCGGATTAAAAAACGTGGCGAAAAATTCCTACAGAGATTTTCAGGTCGGGCAGTCGATTGTCATCTTTAAAGGTCAGCGCAGTATTGTGTCTTCCAAAAATATTGGTCTTAATTTTCAAATCACGCCCCTCAAAAAAGAGGGAACCAGCGCCACTCTCGAAGTCAAAGCATGGAGTAATATCCAAGATCCCACCAAAGATGACGAGCTCTTTACCAGCGAGATGACACTGAACACACAATCCGTGGGCTTTATTGCGGGCTTCCTCCCTAAAGATCGCCCCATCAATGATGAAGAAAAGAGCCTGTTTGAGACGGATCGTACCCTCAAAATTTACAATAATCCTGCCTTTTGGGACGATGCTATCGATCTCATAATGTTCATTGAATTCACGGGTAAGCCTTGATATAAAAATCCCATGCATCAAGGGATTACCCATTACTCATTGTCTGAGTTAGAACACAAATATCCTGACAATGTTCATATCTTGAATCATCCGACAGTCACTTCTCTTCTCGCCAAACTTTGTCTCCCAGAAACAACCCAACCGGAATTCAATCGTCTGATCGAATCTTTGTATTCTACCCTTTTCGTCGAAGCCATCAATGCAGAATGGCCATTGATGCCGATCGAACTCAATACACGAATGACGGTGGCCCATCCCGACTGTCAGTATGTAGGGCATGTTCTCGATCGACAACAGCGCGGAATCGTCGTTGCCATGGCGAGAGCAGGTATACTCCCGAGCCAATTGGGCTTTGATCTTTTATGTCAGTTGGTCAACTCGAATCTCATTCGTCAAGATCATGTTTTTGCCTCCCGTGTAGCCGATGCCAACGACCAAGTGACACATACAAACCTTTACGGCTCTAAGATTGGTGGAGATATCGATGAGTGCATCATATTTTTACCAGACCCCATGGGAGCCACGGGGCATTCGATTTCAACAACGATAGATCACTACAAAAAAAACGTGGCGGGCAAAGAGAAAAAATTTATTGCGATCCATCTGATCGTCACTCCAGAATACATTCGTCACGTGACCGAAAAACATCCTGACGTGATTATTTACACAGCTCGACTCGATCGCGGTCTATCGTCGGATAAAGTTTTAAAATCGATTCCGGGAACTTATTGGAACGAAGAAAAAGGTTTAAACGACAAACAGTATATTGTACCCGGTGCCGGCGGCGTCGGCGAATTGATCAACAATTCATTTGTTTAAGGGGAAAAAATGGAGCCATTGAAACTCTCAAAAATGATTAGCGAGGAACAAATTGCCGAACGCGTGCGCGCCTTGGGTCAACAAATCACCAAAGACTTTAAAGGCGAAGATATCGTTGCGATCTGCACCCTTAAGGGATCTTACATGTTCTTCTCCGATCTGATTCGCGAGATCGACCTCAATGTGGTGTGCGAATTTTTTGGAGTTTCAAGTTACCATGGCGGAACTCAGTCTTCCGGAGAAGTCAAAGTGACTTTGGACCTCACTCACCCGCTCGAAGGAAAAAATGTTCTCCTGGTTGAGGATATTGTCGACTCTGGTTTAACTATGGATTATCTCAAACAATGTTTAGGCGCTCGTCGTCCTAAAAAACTGAAGACAGTTTCTCTTTTAGTAAAACCGAAAGCCATCAAGTCCGATTTAGTCCTCGATTACAAAGGTTTCGATATCGATAACGAATTTGTGGTGGGTTATGGTTTAGACTACCACGAGTACTATAGAAATCTGCCATACATCGCCCAAGCGAACAACGTGAACTAAAAAAAACGGTTCAGATACAGTTTGTTCAACTGGAATCTGAACCGAACCTTCTCCTCGGCTGGATCCTCGAGGAGTAAATAGCT
>JAIEOS010000128.1 GCA_019750295.1 Bdellovibrionales bacterium
TTCAACCAACTCCTCGCCGATCTCCAACTCGCCCAAAGCCTGACCTAAAAGGTACGCCGATCCTTTTCGTCGAACCGCGAAAAGGATCGGCGTACCTTTTAGCGGGTTGCTTTTTTGGCTTGGTTCCAGAGTTTGTCTTTTTGTTTTTGGGGGAGTTTGCAAAATTGGTCCCAGGAGAGTTTTGAGATTTTGAAAGCGCTGTTGATTCGGCCAACGATTTTTTTGTTGGCGCGGCGGAGAGCTTTTTCGGGGTCAATTTGTAAGAGGCGCGCGACTTGCACTAAAGTAAATAACGTATCCCCGAGCTCTTCCTCTTGATGGGCCTTGTTGGGTCGAGGCTTGAGAGTTTCTTTGAGCTCTTTCGCTTCCGACTGGAAATGCTTATAGGCGTCCGTCGCAGTCCCCCAATCGAAATTGATGGAACGAGATTTTTTTCCAATTTTAAATGCCGCAAGCAAAGACGGGAAGTTCTTCGGCATTTCGAAGATCTTCATTTTTTTATTTTCGTTCTTTTGACTTTCCCAAGCGGCGCTGACACCTTTGTCGGAGATCGTCTGGTTGGGATTTGCAAAAACATGGGGATGGCGCTCAATCATTTTTGCGCTGAGATGATGAACCACGTCCCCAAAGGAAAACTTTTTTTGCTCTTCGTACATCTGGCACTGGAAAATCACTTGAAACAGGAGATCCCCCAATTCCTCTAAAACATCCTGATCGGTTTTTTCGTGAATGGCGTCTTCGAGCTCGAGAGCTTCTTCGATGGCGTAAGGAGTCAGGCTTTGGGGTGTTTGTTTCTTGTCCCACGGACAGCCTTCGGGACTGCGAAGGGTGCGCATAATCTCTCTCAGATCTTCAATGGAATATGTTTTTGCCATTTCCAATAGGTAACAGTTCCCTTTTCGCATTGCAAAGCATGAAACTTCCGTGGCCAGGCATCATCATGCTTTGCAATACGAAAAGGGAACTGTTACCTATTAGGGATGAATTTTTATCTCATTAATCACACCACTTGGAAAGTTCCAAAAAAACTTCTGAACTGGGTTATGTCCGAGATTCAAAAAAGCCTCGAAAACAAGCACAAGATTCTTAGGGATTGTGAAGTGGGTCTGGTTTTTGTCAGCTCCTCAAAGATGACCGAGCTCAATTCTCAATTCCGCAAGAAGGACCGGGTGACCGATATTTTGAGTTTCGGTGGAGAAGGGCTGCAATTGGGAGAGTTAGTGATTTGCTCCGATGTTGTGAAGCGGCAAGCTCGAGAACACGGGCTCCATTCTTATGAAGAGTTGAGTTATTTATTATTGCATGGCATTCTCCATCTTTTGGGATACGACCACGAAACCAATGCACGTGATGCCAAAAAGATGATGACGTTGCAGGATCGTATTTTTGAAGGACTTCGAGATCAAAATATCCCAGCTAAAGCAGGAGCTACGAAAAATGGAAAATCAAAGTTCAAAAAAAGGGTTAGCGTCACAGTATCACGACGTCAAAAGTCAGATCAGCAAAATGGCCGAAAAGGTCGTCGAACTTAAGAGGTATCTTTGACCTCGATCAAAAGCTCAAACAACTCGAAGAGCTTCGTCACAAATCCGAGAATCCTCAAGTTTGGAATAATCCCGGGCAACTGCAAAAAATAAATCAGGAAATCTCAATCCTTCAAAAGATCTGCGACCAATGGAACGATCTTAATGGTCGAATGGAAGATTCTTTAGTTCTCCTCGAGATGGCGAAAGAGGCCGACGACGAGGCTTCGTTTCAGGAAGTGGTTCGAGACACCCAGGCCCTCTCGGCGGAGATCGACGATCTCGAGCTTAAAAAACTTCTCAGCGGCGAAATGGATGCCAACAGCGCTTACCTCTCCATCAACTCGGGAGCGGGGGGCACGGAAGCTTGTGATTGGGCGAGCATGCTCTTACGCATGTACACGCGCTATGCCGACAAACAGGGATTTAAAGCCGAAGTTCTCGAAATGACCGACGGAGATGGGGCCGGAATCAAATCGGTCACTTTACAAATCCAGGGACCCTACGCCTTTGGTTTTCTTAAAGCGGAGTCGGGAGTCCATCGTTTGGTGCGCATCAGTCCCTTCGACTCCAATGCGCGTCGCCACACCAGCTTTGCTTCGGTCTTCGCCTGGCCCGAGGTGGACGATGAGATTAAAATCGATATTAAGACCGAAGATCTCAAAGTCGACACCTATCGCGCGGGGGGAGCCGGTGGGCAGCACGTGAACAAAACGGACTCCGCCGTACGAATCACTCACATTCCCACGGGAATTGTGGTGCAATGTCAGAATGAACGAAGCCAGCACGCCAACCGCGATCGCGCCATGAAGATGTTACGGGCCGCGCTTTACGAAAAAGAGCTCGAAGAAAAGCAAAAAGAATTGGATAAGCTCAACTCGACCAAGCGGGCGAACGAGTGGGGAAGCCAAATCCGATCCTACGTGATGCATCCTTACAAAATGGTCAAAGATCATCGCACTGATTTCGAAACGAGTCAGGTGCAAGACATTATGGATGGCTACATTCAACCGTTTATTAACGCTTACTTAAAATCACAAATGGATACTCCTTAATGTTTTATTTTTGGGTGATCAGCAAATACATGCAAACCTGGAGACGTTTTTTTGACGTCACGGTGCTGCTCACTCTTTTAGGAATCATCATCGGTGTTGCGGTGATGATTGTGGCCATGGCCAGCTTTAGCGGATTTCAAGAAACACTTCAGCAGGCTTTGATCGAAGTGATCGGTGATGTTTCCATTTATAAGCAAGGTGGAAAGATTGACAATATCGAAGCTCTGGAGAAAGAGGTGGAGCCTTATATGGGCGACGCCGAAGGTGCGATGCGTTTTCTCTCTCAGGAATCTCTGTTTGCTTCCAAAGGAAAAATTTCTGCGGTTTTAGTTCAAGGCGTAGATAAAGAAACCGCTTACAAAGTTCTTAATATGGAAGGACGCAAAGTCTCCGGCCAAATCTCTTGGGCGCTGAAGGATGAAATTCCCGCCGCCTTTATCGGGAAAGATCTTTTAGCTAAAATGAATTTAAAAGTGGGGGACACCTTTCGCATCGT
>JAIEOS010000129.1 GCA_019750295.1 Bdellovibrionales bacterium
TCATGTCCACAGAGAGCGGAATCCCATCTCCACTTTTGAAAGCTTCGATTTCACTATTCACATCCCCGTCACCGACATTGAGCTCCATTTTATACTTTAGGGACTGGAGTAATCCTAAGTTAACTTCGCCACTTGCCAAACTTACATCAAGCTCCGTCTCAATGTTTTCGACATCGATTTTGCCGCTTTGGCCGTAAATTTCGAGGGCTTTGTGAGGAACGGAGATGTCACAATCCACAAACGCGCCTCGCAAATCTAAAGTGAGAGTTTTTTTATTTTCGTCACCGATAATCTGCGCGCCTTTACCGGCTCCATCACAGTCCCAATTCAATTCCGTCGTCCGATTGTAATCCACGTGAATTTCACCGGAGCTAAATTTAATCTGCAGAGTCTCGGTGGCCTCGCTCGTTTCGCTCACCCCTTCGATCGCACCAAAAACAAAGGAGCTATCCTTCGAAAGCTCTGTGATCATGGTTTTGGCCTCGATATCCATAGCGCCGCCCAAAAGCGAAACGGTGCCTGTGGATTCGTCAAATTTGACCAGAGGAGAAAAGAAATAGAAGATCGCGCAAACGACCAGGACTAAACAGCCCAAGGCCGAAACAAAACCTAAAAGAAACCACTGTAAATTGCGAGTTGCTGCACTCATCGCCTGGGATAGTGCTCGGGTTTACTTTTAAAGTCAAATTTTAGGAAGATGTCAGTCTGAACTATCGACCCATTCGGTTGCGACAGTAGAGCTCCGGCCATTCGCGAAGGCAGGCCTGGAATAAGGATTCGGTATCCATTGAGTGGCGATTCATCGTCTTGGGCTCCGCGTAAGGGCGACCAGCACGACTTGCTGGAGAACGCTGACTCGACGAGGATGAGCATCCCACAAAAATAATGCCGCCCAAAATAGCCAAAAATATCTTCATAGCGAACTCCTTAACATCTCAAAGTTCTCTTCGGCCAGGGACAAAAAATTCTAAATATGCGACAGAGAGATACCCACTATGGTCGAGGGTTGGCACTAGAGGGATTCGCCCATCTTTACGCGTTTGGGATCCTGGACGGGCCAGTTCAAAGTGGACTCTGTGAGCAATACGACGGTGCTTCCTAAATTGAAGGTGCCGAGCTCATCTCCGGTGTTCACCGAAATCGAAGACGGATAATCGATCTGAAGACGACGATTTTTAAAGGGGTATTCGTTGGTGACCACCGACTTATCAAAACTAAAACTCATGCTTCCCACATTGGTGGCGCCGACCATCGTCAGAATCATTTTACCCTGAGCCGTTTCGATACCTATCGCCACCCGCTCATTGATCGCCAGAACTCCTGGAATGTTTCGCAAACTCCAAATGTTCACCGGCCAAAGTTCTCCCGGGAAGTACTTCATCCAATGGATCTTCCCCTTCACCGGGGAATGCACACGGTGGTAGTCCTTCGGACTCAAATAGTAAGTGGTAAAGTTCCCACCTTCCATGTTTCCGACCCAAGGCGACTGCGGTAAAAATTCGTCCAAAGTATATTTAATACCCTTGGCTTGAATGAGAACACCGGAAACGATTTTTCCATTTTGGGTAATACGACTATCGCAAGGATGGACCCGCTCGCCTTGAATCGGGCGCGCGCCTTTTTTAAGTTTTCGTGAAAAAAATTCGCCGATATTTTTGTACTCGCTGAGAGGCTTTTCGGCCTCTTCCGTGTTGATCCCCACGAGTTGAGCAAAAGCCTTTACCGAAAGCTGCGAAAGAGGCCGTGGCCACTGTCCGTAAGCCACTTGCCCCACATAATGACTCACCATCTTCTTGGGAAGAGATGGCATCACTGCACTTAATACTTGATCTCTGAGGGCTCTCGTAATGGTCTTTTTAATCATGTACATATC
>JAIEOS010000130.1 GCA_019750295.1 Bdellovibrionales bacterium
ATAGCACGAGCGATATATTATCGATTCAGACCACTGGAGTTGAGAGACTGAGAGTGGATTCAACAGGTAATGTGGGTGTCGGGACTACTAACCCTCAGTCTAGATTAGATGTTTCTGGGACGATCCGTGCCACGGAAATCTGCGATGAAAACGGTTCAAACTGTAAAGACATCTCAAGCGGTTGGGGCGCCGGTGGCGATATTGATGGTGTGACGACTGCGGCAGGATCAGGATTAACCGGCGGTACAGCCAGTGGGACTGCCACGATATCTGTTGTGACCGATGGTACAACGGTTGAGGTGAACGGATCGAATCAAATTCAAGTGCGCGACGGCGGGATCACAGCGGCGAAGATCGCATCTAACGCCGTCACCACTGCGAAAATACTTGATGCGAATGTGACGACGGCAAAAATCGCGGATGCCAATGTAACGAGCGTTAAGTTGGCCGCAGATTCCGTCACTTCCGCAAAAATCTTAGATGGAACAATTGCTGCGGCAGATCTGGCGTCTGATTCCGTGACCAGTGCCAAGATCGTTGATGGTACGATAGCGACAGCTGATATTGGAAATGGTTCCGTCACTGATGCAAAGATAGATACGGTGATGGTGAACAAGATCACCAGTGCGCTTGGGCAATATTTTACTTACGCCCCCAACGGAGGGGCTTGTGCTGCCGGTGAAGTTTTAAAGATGAATGCTTCAAGCCAGTGGGTTTGTGGTACAGACACGGGTGGAGTGACAGATCATGGAGCTCTCAGTGGTCTCGCAGATGACGATCACACTCAATATGTGATGCTTGCTGGTCGATCTGGTGGACAAAGTATCATTGGTGGCACGGCGGCGAGTAATAGTCTTACATTAGATTCTACAAGTTCTGTGACAAAGGGAAATATAGTCCTTCAGCCAAATGGTGGGAATGTTGGGATTGGTACAACCAATCCAGGGGCACCCCTCGATATTTCAAATACCAGAGGAGATAATGTCTATTTGAGAAATCCGGCTGCTGGAGACCCATGGAATTATATTGGCTTTTATAACAATACAAATCGTAGATGGTGGGCTGGTGCTGATAATTCAGGAAATTTTGCGATAACTCGAGATAACGCCGCAGGAAATATTCTTCTAAATGGTGGTAATGTAGGTATTGGGACTACAAATCCTAGTCGCCCTCTGCATTTGGCTAGTTCAACCTCTGCCACCATGATTTTGGAAAACACAGCGGCGGCTTCTAATCTCAAAAAACGTTATATTAATACGGGAAGTTTCGGTGCGGGAAGTATGACATTTGGAAAGTTCAGTGACGATATGTCTTCCTCTGCAGAACATATGACCATCGACACCTCAGGTAACGTCGGAATCGGAACGACGGCTCCAACCACTCGTTTAGATGTGGAAGGTACAATTCAAATCGGCGATGGGGGAGAGACGTGCTCTGTGGCGGCGAATGCCGGAATGGTGAAGTACTCGTCTGGTACGCTCCAGTATTGTAATGGAAGTTCGTGGCAAACTTTGGGTGTGAGCGGTTCTGGATTAACTACTTTGAATGGTCAAACAGGAAGCACACAAACATTTGCAGTGACAGCGACGGGCCTTGCACCAGCGATCAATTCAGCCTCGAACGTTCATACACTGAGTATTCCACTAGCCAGTGGTGCAGGTGTAACAAGCGGAACAATTTCAAAGACCGAGTATGACAGTTTTGTGGCAAAACTGAGTGCCGTTTCTGGAAGTACATTAAGTGCAGGAATGATATGGGTAGGTAACGGCAGTAATGCCGCTACGGCAGTGGCCATGAGTGGCGATGCGACATTAAGTAATACGGGTGCTCTGACGATTGCGAACAACGCAATTACCAATGTAAAAATCAGTGCCGATGCAGTGACCAGCGCTAAAATTCAAGACGGTACTATCGCATTAGCAGATCTTGCAACAAATTCTGTGGATTCCACGAAAATCGTAGATGGTGCCGTAGCGGCAGTGGATTTAGCTGCGGATTCAGTCACCAGTGCCAAGATCGTTGACGGCACAATAGCGACAGCAGATCTAGCAAACGGGGCAGTGACTGATGCAAAGATAGATACAGTGATGGTGAACAAGATCACCAGTGCGCTGGGCCAATATTTTACTTATGCGCCGAACGGAGGAGCTTGTGCTCCGGGTGAAGTTTTAAAGATGAATGCTTCAAGCCAGTGGGTTTGTGGTACAGACACGGGTGGAGTGACAGATCATGGAGCTCTCAGTGGTCTCGCAGATGACGATCACACTCAATACGTGATGCTTGCAGGCCGGAGCGGTGGCCAGAATCTTCGCGGCGGTACGGCGGCTAGTAACAATTTGACATTAGAGTCGACGAGCAATGCCACAAAAGGGTATGTGCTCCTTCAGCCGAATGGTGGTAACGTCGGTATCGGAACGACGAGTCCTGTGCGAAGACTTTCGGTTCAAGGGACTTCGATCGCCAACGGAAGCTATAGAACAATCAGTGTCAATGAGCCTGGTGCTGGCAATGAGAGTATTTCTCTCGGCTATGATGCCAATGGCAGTATTCATACAGCAGGATTTCTTCGCAGCAACAATAACTTGCCTCTTTCTCTGGGAACTTTGGTTACCCCAAATGCGGTCACAGTACTTGATGGCGGTAACGTCGGTATCGGCACGACGAGTCCCAATGCGCCGCTCGAAATTAATCGCGAAGTCTCTCAGACTAATATTTCTTTGGTTAACAGAACAAATTCAGCTTTGGATGGTGGTGGCGTAGTGGTTTATCGTAGTCGAGGCACAAACTCGAGCCCCTCGCATCTACTCTCTGGCGACCGTGTCGGATATTTTTCTTTTTCGAATGCACTCACAACATCTTCTTGGTCATCAATGGAATCCTATACGACTCAAAATCATACTGGATCTGCACAAGGTATGGACTTGCGATTCTCAGTTGTTCAGAATGGAACCACGGGAAGCCAGGAAAGAATGCGGATTGACCAAAACGGGAACGTCGGTATTGGCACTACAAGTCCAACTCAGACATTAGATGTGAACGGGCCGGCTGTAGTCCGTGGCCAACTTTCAGTTTTAGGTGGCTCAACTTCGGCAAACGCCTCTCTGATTATAAATAATAGCGCAAATACTCTCAGCCAACTTTATGTGAGAGGGGATGGCAACGTGGGTATCGGAACAGCAATCCCTACTGCAAAGCTTGAGGTTAGAGGGGGGCAGGTGTTCGTCCGCAATCCTTCGGGCACCGCTGGAGCTTTTTATAGCGATGGTGGGTCCGGCTTTGGAATTCATGGTGAATCCAATGCGAATTACGGCGTTTCTGGTAAAACGACCCATATTACTTATGGTGGAGTGGTGGGATACGCGCAAAATGGAACGAATTATGGGATTATCGGTCACGCCAACCAGTATGCAATCTACGGAGCGGGAGATGGATATATTTCTGGAACGATGTCTTGGGGGTCTGATGCTCGCCTCAAGGATAATATTCAACTCATTCCAGATGGACTCGAGTTTGTCATGAAGCTTCGTCCAGTCTCTTACACGTGGAAGCCAGACTCAGATCAAGCTCAGTTACAAAAAGGTCCTAAACATGGTTTTATCGCACAAGAAGTTCAAAAAATTCTTCCTGGTGCGGTCAAGGAAAACACTCCGCCTGTGATGCCAGGCCAAACCAAGAAAAGCCTCAATCAAAAGTTGGGAAAATTCCTTACAGTTGAGTACAACGAGTTTATTGCTTACATGGCGAAAGCGATTCAGGAGCTTTACGCCAAGTTCAAAGCGTTTGAGTCCAAAACAGACAAGCGCCTAGAAGCTTTGGAAAAACAAAATCAACTTTTAGTCCAACAACTTGAGCTCATGAAAAAACAGAACGAAGAGACTCAAAAGCAGTTGAAGGAATTACGGAACAAAAGCGACAGAATTCCAGCGAGCACAACTCTAAAGTCCAAATAAGAATCGGTTTTCCATATTCTTAGCTCTACATTTGACGACTGCGCCGAACTTTTTTCTTTCCTTTAAAACGATATCGTTGTTTAATTCAAAGTGATGAGACATATCTGCCTAATCCTTAGTCTTATTTATTTGCAGAGCTTAGCGTTTGCGCTGCCTTCCGAAATGACCTTTGACGTCTCCGGAGTTTCTGGCAAAGAGGGGGAGCGGGGCGCTTCGGGGTTTACCGGAGCAAAGCCTGGCGAAAGTGGTGCCGATGGGCAAGAGGGAAAAGATGGATCCCCCGGCGGCAATGCCGGTGAGATCTCGGTTACGATAGGATTTGTTGAAAAATCAAACGGCCAAAAAGTATATATCCGGGGTTATTTGCAAAAACCGGGTTCGCACGAAACTCAAGAGATCGAAAAAGAATTTGAGACCGCGTCCATCAATCAATTGACCTTCCTCGCCAGTGGCGGTGAGGGCGGAAAAGGTGGCGATGGGGGCGACGGCGGAGATGGCTCTCGCGGAAAGCAAGGGACCAACGGCACTGAGCTCGGATTTGGTCGCGACGGCGGCGCCGGTGGCGACGGCGGTAGCGGTGGAAATGGAGCTCGAGGCGGCCGTGGCGGTCGCGGTGGCGATGGCGGCCAAATCAAAATCACATTGGCGAAGGGCTCCGAAATCTTAGCCCCGCTGATTAAATACGAAACGATTGCTGGTCGAGGCGGTGAAGGTGGGCTTGGTGGGCAAAGCGGCACTGGCGGTCGAGGCGGACGCGGAGGGACAGCGGCCTGCGAAGTGTTCAATTCGGGAATTGATGCCACCTCTCACTTTTCGAAATGCGGTAAGAATGGCGCGAATGGTCGCGACGGTAGTAACGGAAAAAATGGAAGAACTGGAGGTAATGGCTCCAACGGTACGAATGGTCGCACTGAGTTTATTCACGCCGAGGGCGGACTGGCCTCAAGAAGTTACGCCGTCGAACTGACGCAGCTTGAGACCGAAGAAGAATATCTCGATGGAGTTTTTGAGGACGACGAAAAAGTGACGATCAAAGCTTTTACTCTGATCAATCTGGGCGCCAAAGATGTACCCGCCGGCGAATATAAATTTAAATTCTTCTCCCAAGATGAGCGTGTATTTAAAGAAGCACCACTTGAGCCGGGCAAACGCAAACGATTTGTTTTAGAAGCCCCGATCAAATTGAGTGTGGATCATATTAAGGACAGTGTGCCGATCGAGCTCCGAATTAATTCGGTTTTAATTAAGCTTAAGCTTCCTCAGGGATTGGTCACAGAGAAGCCTCTAGAACTGGTGGATGCGCAGATTCCCGCCATGAATGATTCCCGCAAAGAAGCAACAATTACCGCTAAAGTGAAGGATCTCGCCAAAAAAAGTTACGGAATCAATGGAGATCTTCACCGGAAGGTTTTTTTATCACTTCAATCGAAAAACCCCAATACTGTTTTGGCTGCGAAAGTGGGGGGCGAGGAGAGGTCATTGAAAGAGCCGTTTTCAATCGAGATTGAATCGATTGATCCTGGGGAAACAAAAACGGTGCAAATTCCATTTTTGATTAAAGGTGCGATCGTTGTGGGTTCTCGCGAAATTCTTAACCTTCAACTGATGACAACGACTTCCGAGGGGAAAGATAAAGCGATCGATGGAAAAGACTTACTGCTTAAGTTTACAGTGGACCCCACAAAAGCGGTCGACTACGGCGCCGATCTTCGAAATATGAAGATCAGTTGCAAGTTTCCAAAGCTATTCTGGTCCACGCGCACTTTAAAAAAATTAACGATCCGTAAGCCCGAAAATACCGATCGGGTGGATATTGGTTACAAGCTGAAGTCGGGTTTTTCCAACCCGCCGATCTACTCGGTGCATGTCGATGATATTCAGCATGTTCTCGTCAAACTTTTTGCCGGCACCGAGGTGACCAGAGACGACATTGTTGAGCTCATGAACTACGCTGTTCGCGAGGCCTCTCAGCAAAGCTCCGATGTCGACTGGCAGCTTTTAAAGTGTGAATAAATATTTAAAAGGGTCTCGGAAAAACTTCCACTTTGTGGCGGAATTCAGGCGGTATTTTTCGATCTAAAGTTTCGATCACTTCTCTTGTGGAGTGGCGGGCTGAAAGATGAATCATCACAATTTTTTCGGCGGGAATCGATGGGATGATTTTAGCCCACTCATCTAAGTGAATATGGCCCCACTCTCGAGCGGCTGCAATCGACTTTTTGTCGTCGATGAAAGTGGTCTCCATAAATAGCACGGATACGGGATCTTTAAATGTTTTTAGAAAGTCGATCGTTGCGTCTCCCGTGAAGGAAAAAAGACGCTCATCGATCATCTGATGAAGTTCTCCTTGAGCATTTTTAATATCTAGAATCTGTTCTCGGGAGAGGTTTTGCAGTTCGTTTTTCAGTTTCTTCTTTTGCTGGAGGAATGTGTAACCGACGCTGGGCACTCGATGCACGGTTTTAAAAACTTCGACCGCAGAGTTTTTATCAATCGTAATGCGGTCGCCGGGCTCTACGGGGACTAACTCAAAGTGATACTTGAAGTCCTCGATCTCTTGCCACAATTCAATGAGCTTTAAGAAGTTTTCGTAATAATGAGTCGGCAAATACACTTTCGCTGGTTTTAAGCCCCAAAGAGATCGCTGGGACAAGACATAATTGAGCCCACTGGCGTGGTCTGCGTGACCATGAGTAATAAAATAGTGGTTGCAGGGAATGTTAAACTGAATTCCCTGGGCGATATCGAAAGCGATCTTTTGGTTTTCGTAAACCAAAGAGGTCGACACTCCGGCAATGCTGTAGCCGTAAAAATTATGGTCCTTGTACTGCCAAGGGAATCCCCCCTTATGAGGGAATCGTGTTTCGGAATCCATTATTTATACAAGGCTAACTGTTTAGCGAGGATGTCATGTCCCAACCATAGCACCGGCGAGCGTGGCGCCCAGCTCTCGTGGAGCATAATCGATCCCGTGGACTTAAACACTTCTTCGCTGAGCACGAAGGTCATCAGGTTTTTTGGATCTTCGTGCATATCAATGAGATGATCGGAGGAGTCCAACATATAGGCCATTTGCTCTTTGGTGTTATGCTGGGGCCACTTGTCGTAATGAGAATGCGAGGTGATCAGTGGGCTTTTAAAATAGCCCAGGGTAAAATCCATAATCTCTTTAAACGAATGCTCCGGTTTTAATAAACTCTTACAGCTCGCCAAAATCTTTTGAGTATACGGAGTTTTTTCTTTTTCTAAGGCGCCGACGAGCGGGTAAAGAGAAACTTCCACGCCTTGAAAAATACCACTGGAGTTGGTGAGAATTTCGGGGCAATTGAATACACAAGTGTTGAGGCCTTTTCGCGAGAACTCCTGAGAGATCTCTTCGAGCTTCATCTTAGCCCAGCCTTGAAAGTACGGAGTGTATGTCTGCCATTTAAATTCGTCACCGTGCAAAACTTCTGTGCCGTGATACCCGTAAGCAACATAGGAGACGTGCCCTCCCTTTTTTTCAATTTTGCTTCGAAGGGGTGTTGTGAGTTCCATCAAATGCTTATAGGTGTAGGCCGTCACTTCCTCGAAGTTTTGAATGGCCATCTGACCCATGTCGGATTCGAGGAAATCTTTGGAGCTCACGAAACGATCTTCGCGACCTTTAAAAACGCGATTCATCACCGGCATGATAATTTTGGTGCGAGGGACACCACCGGCCATGGTGTGAACGAACAAAACATTTGCGCCATCAGGAATGAACTTCTCCAACTGATGGACAAATTCTTTGGTGTTTGAAATAAAACGCTCAGCCCCCCGCGCTCGAGATTCTTTGATTTTATCCCAAGGCATTTGAATATCGCGCCACTGATCCATCTTAAAGCCTGTCATGTAATCCACGGGAGTTTTTCCTGAGGAATCGGCTTCAAGGTCAAAGCCGGCTTCCAGCGGAATATTAATAAAGGGCTGTGGGATTGTTTCTGACTCCTCGGGAGTCAGTGCGCGCAAAGGGGAGTTGGCGCCATCTCGGCGACCGACGGTGGTGCGAACAATCGTAAGGCCATGACGTTGGGCCTCTTCCACGATCCCGTTGGCATAGCCTCGAGAAAAAAGCTCACCAAACAGAACAAGAACATCGCCTTTTTTATATGCCGCTTTTTGTGGCAATGACTTCATCGGTACGACCATGCGCAGCCCCCTTTAAATTGAGTGAAAACGAAAATAGCACGCTCGATCCTCCAGTCAAGAAGCAGCTTGCCTCCGAAAAGCCGCCCTTAGTCTAGGACACTCTTTAGTATTCTCGGTTTTTGAATGATACTAGCCAGAGGGAGAACTCTATGAAATCACTGGTGACCGTTTTGATCTTAATGCTGTCCTTTAATGTTTTTGCGCAAAGCCGATCTGGTCGCTCCAATAACAGCCAGCTCGCTGCTGTGATCAAGTGCATGAACTTTATCGCTGCCGACTCCAGTGTGAAATTAAGGCTTCCGTATGTGGCCCAGTATCCCGATGAACATTATTACGTTCAAGCTCGGGGAGGTACCGGATGCGAGCGAACAACAACGACCACCGGCGGTCGAACGACCGCTCAGGAGAACGAACGAGATGGTCTCACGGGCGTCATCGTCATTAACGCCAACGTCGCAAAATTCTGTCCTATCGGAACAGGCTCAACAGGTTTTGTGAGAGGGAAGCCGAATACAATAACAATCGGAGGACGGGAAGTGACTTATCCTCCGGCTCAGGCCGGTCAAGTGGCCCATAAAGTTTCGGGCTATGACGAGAGTCGCTGTTGTATTAATCCCGAATCTACAAACTATGTTGCAGAAAGAGTTCGCGGATATTTGATGAGCGGAGTTATTGCCTACGCCCGTGCGAAGCGTGCGGCGAATATGGAGCGGGCTGCCGTCATCCATTCTTTGCGACCCCACTGTGGTGATCAAACAGAGGGCGTCCGTATGGCATTTAGAGAAAATGCTCCTGCAACACCGCAAACTCCAACGGGCGAAACGCCTACCGTTGAACAATAAGCTATGAGAATGATCGCCGCTGGAATTATCGCTTTGTTTTCGATCTCGGTCTCAGCCGAGGAGGGTCGGGATCAGGCGGCACTCGCTCGGCAAATCCTTAGTTGCGTCACCTATCTCTCGCCCAAAGTAAAAGATAAAGATTCGCGCTATCATGTTCATAGTCCAAAAGCGCAGTTTTATTTTAATCTTGATACGAGTCCTCGCGGTGTTTATTCGCTTTCGGAGGCGGGGGCTGCGTTTTGCCCAGCGAACTTCCCGCGCAATGGTCACATTCAGTTTAGGATTCATCAGCAAGAGGTTCGCTATTCGACGTCTCGAGAGGGGCCTGAAAGCCGACTGGGTCGCTTGCAGTGCCAACCGATTTCGAGCGAGGCATTGGCGGTGATGAATCGTCAAGCGGAGGATTTGATTCGTAATTATGTGCGAACAAAATCTCAAGTGTTTGTCGATGATATTCAAAACGAGCTGGGCCCCTATTGTGGTCAGCGCCGAGATTTTATTAAACAGGCTGTGGCTGATACGCGACCTCCCGCCAAGCTCCCTTTACCCCCGCCGACTCCGTCGGTAGAGCCCGTCAGAAGTCCCACGCAATTCGGAAATTAAATCTCGACATCCTCGAGGTTTAGCTTCAAATTTTTTCTATTTTCAATAATAATATTTTCAGGAGAATTGTGATGAAATTAATCGCCCTGCTTGTTATTCTTGTTGTGTCAGCGGATGGAATGGCTCAGATGAGCATTTCACCGGCATCGAATTCAAATCCACAAAGACCTCGTCGAAGCGCGCCGCGACCCAAAAAAAATCGTCGCGATCCCACTCCGGCAGTGGCTCCGAAACCGCAAGCACCCACAGGGCCCTTTAGCGATATCATGAAGTGCACAAACTTTCTCGGCTCTCAGGTGAGCGAAACCACGTATCATATCGAAAGTCCGACGCATCATTATATTTTTCAAGAGCGAGGAATGGGATGTATTCGTGAAAACGATCTCGATCGCCCAGCAAACACAGCGGGCTTTTTGCAAATTACTGCCGCTGGCGCTCGATTTTGTCCACTGCCTGAGGGCACTGCAGGTCTTGCTCCCGGAAGGCCTAATCGATTTTCCGTGGGAGGATCCAGTGTGACCTATCCCCGGCAAACGGGTGGCCAAGTGGTTAATATTTTAGCGAACTTCCGCGAGGAAAGATGTTGTGTGGGGCAAAACCAAGGATTGCTTCGCGAAAAAGTTCTCATGCAAAAGAAAAGCTTGATCGAAAGATTTGCGACGTCGAAACAGTCGGCCCGCAGCGCTCGCGAGATCTCGGCAGAAATCACTCCTCATTGCGGAGCGGATTCTGAAAAGATCGTCAATGCGGCGTTGGGTGTGGATACTCGCACCAGCGAAGCCTCTATGGCACCCGTCGAACACTAGTTTACTTTTTCTTTTTTACTGGTTTACGAGAGGCGGCTTCTATAACTCCGCCTTGAGTCAATAGACCGCCCATGGCGGGAGCATTCCGACGTAGACTAATAATCATGAGTGTGACCCCAAATAAAAAAGTAAACAGACTTAAAAATTGTCCTCGGCTCAGCCCCAGAGGTAATTGGCTTAAGTCGGATAGGTGAGCGTCTGGGAGACGGAATTTTTCATCGATGATTCGAGAGAAGGAATAAACTATTAAATAGAGCGAGCAAATAATCCCCGGCTTACGAGGCTTGGCCCAGACAATCAAAATTAAAATGAGCGGAATTAATCCTTCGACCAAAGCTCCGTAAATTTGAGACGGGTGGCGTGGCTCCAAAATTCGTCCCATGGCTTCAGTGACAGCCACATTGCCTGATTGAATGGCATCGATGATTTTATCGGACGTCGCATACAGCATTCCTTGCGAGCGCTGGGCCACCCAAGATTGCCATTCGCTCGCGGAGACTCCCACTTGCGTCACCACTTCGGTCATTTGACCCAGTTTCGCAGGCTCATAGCCTATCCATCGATGCATATCCTGCGGAAACTTTACGGCCCAAGCTAAATCGGGAGAAGCCACTTTGCCCATGAGTTCGCCATTGATAAAGTTAGCAATGCGCCCTAAAAAAATTCCAACGGTAGCGCCGGTGATCGTGAGATCGCCCAAGTGAAGTGCATCTTTTTTACAGCGCCACGAAAAAAGTAAACACGCCAAAATGACACCAATAAATCCACCGTGACTCGCCATCCCACCTTCCCAAACAGCAAGCCCGCCCCAAAACGGAAAGCTCGAGCGAAAGTCAGTGAGCAACTCAGGACTGTAAAAAACCACATACCCAATGCGGCCTCCAAGCAACACCCCAAGAATCAAATACGTCAAAAAATCAGAAGCCTCGTCTAAAGAGAGTGTCGTCTTCTTCTGCTTGCTCATCCAGCTCATAAAAAAGAACGCGACAGCGAACCCCGTCAAATACGCCAGCGAATACCAACGAATCCCAAAGTTCCCCGAAATCTGCACAAGAAAAGGACTAAGATTGTGAACCCAAACGTCATTCATTAAGAACTCCTAATAAGCCCAAAGTATCCTAGACCAATGTAATTATGACAACGAAATTTCCAAGAGAATGCCTTCGAAAATTGAGAGTTGGATTTTAAAATGCCATTCAGCAAGCGATCGCCGCCCACGGAGGGGCGCGAAACGATCCATGGAGGGCGGAAAGTGCTCCAGCATTTTAGATGGCCGCCCGGATGGAGACTTTCGCTTGATGAGTGGCATTTTAAAATCCAACTCTCAATTTTCGAAGTGCTGAACCAAGAGTCTTGTCGCATTGATTCATTGAGTGCTGTTCGATGGTCAGGGAGGATAAAATAGTGTTATATTTCCCATAACCGTTCTTGCTAAAATGAGACGTTAATTATGGGTCGGTGGAGCTCACTTAAGTCGGGGCTTTGCTTAATCTGAACGCAGTCATCAAAGAGGTTTGTCTTGGCCGTAAATTTAAATAGCGAAAATTTAGAATACATCGAAAGTTTGTACGAAGTTTACAAAACGAATCCTGAGGAGCTCGATGAAAAGTGGCGCTCGTTTTTTTCGGGTGTTGATTTTGCCTCTGAATCTGCCGGTGGTGGAATTTCTTCTAAAGAATTAAACGTTTATAATTTGATTCAAGCCTATCGCGACTACGGGCACTTTCAAGCGAACTTGGATCCTTTGTCTTCTCGTCCAACGATGGGTGATCTTTCACTTAAGAACTTTGGCCTTACCGAAGCCGATTTAAATTCGACATTTTCTGTGGGCAAAATCGTTGGTCTGCAAAATGCGACGCTTAAGGGAATCATCGAGCATCTTCAAAAAAGTTATTGCGGCACCATCACGGCTCAGGTCTCCGATGCGGTGAAGGGTGTTCGCGAGTGGTTCCATAACGAAATGGAAAAACCGGCGCCGATGTTTGACGCCGAAAAGAAGAAGATGATTCTTCAGCATCTTGTGCGCACAGAATCTTTAGAAAAATTTATTCACACTCGCTTTGTGGGAACGAAACGTTTCTCCATCGAAGGTGCTGATGCGATGATTCCGATGTTCGAGCATTTGACTGTAAAAGGTCGGGAGCTCGGTGTGGAAGAGATCGTTATCGGTATGGCTCACCGAGGCCGCGTCAATGTTCTTACGAATTTTATGGATAAGGGCATGGAAGTGATCCTCGCTCAATTTGACGGGCACACAGATGATATTCCTGACTACGATGGGGACGTGAAGTATCACATGGGATACTCCGTGGATAAAAAAACTCCCCACGGGGATTGTCACATTTCTTTAGCGTTTAATCCGAGTCACCTCGAAGCGGTGAATCCTGTGGTGTGCGGTATGGCTCGCGCCAAACAGAGATTTAGAAAAGACACTGCGGATCGCAAAAAAGTGGTTCCCGTCCTTGTTCACGGGGATGCCGCTTTTCCTGGTCAAGGTGTGGTTGCCGAAACGCTACAGCTCGCTCACCTCAAAGGTTACACGGTGGGTGGAACAATCCATTTGATCATCGATAACCAGGTGGGCTTTACCGCGAATGCGGAAGAGACTCGCAGTTCGCCGTACTCTTCGGACGCGGGTAAAACTCAGCAAGTTCCAGTGATTCACGTGAATGGTGATGACGCCGAAGCTTGTGTGCGCGCCATGGACATTTCCATTCGCTTCCGTCAGCAGTTCAACCGCGATGTGATCGTCAACATCATTTGTTATCGCCGCTTTGGTCACAACGAGGGCGATGAGCCGGCGTACACGCAACCCACCATGTATCAGACAATTAAAGCGCATCCCACTCCTTGCGAAATTTACAGTAAACGTTTGATGCAGGAAAAAGTCATCGATGCCGCCTATTATGAGGGCTTCTACAAAGAGAAGATGGATAATCTCCAAAAGATTTTAGATGACGTTCGCAAAACTCCACCGAAGTTCAAGCCCCAAGCTTTTGGTGGCGCGTGGAAGGGTCTCCGCCGTCCTTCCGATAAAGACTTCGTGGCTCCGTACAATACAGGAACACCGTTAGCGACACTCAAGAAAGTGGGCGCGCAGTTAACCACGATGCCTGCGGGCTTTAAGATTCATCCTAAGCTTCAGAAGCTCATCGATACGCGCAAAGAGATGGTCGAAGGAAAAATTCCAGTGGACTGGGGGATGGCAGAGCTTCTTTCTTACGGCTCTACAATTCTCGAAGGCAACTCCGTTCGTCTCTCGGGACAAGACTGCGTGCGCGGAACTTTCACTCACAGACATTCGTGCTTTTATGATTTCAATACCGGTGAAGAGTACAACCCTCTAGAGCAGCTGCGCGAGGACAAAGAATTTTGCGTTTACAACAGTCCTCTTTCCGAAATGGCCGTCCTCGGATTCGAGTACGGAAATTCAAGTTCTGATCCCAGCTTTCTCACGATTTGGGAAGCCCAGTTTGGAGATTTCGCAAACGGTGCGCAAATCATTATCGATCAATTTTTAGCGAGTGGCGAGCAAAAGTGGATGCGCATGAGTGGCCTCACGATGCTTCTACCTCACGGCTACGAGGGTCAAGGACCAGAGCACTCGAGTGCTCGTCTCGAAAGATTCTTACAACTCTGTGCTCAAAATAACATGCAAGTGGTGAATATGACCACTCCGGCGCAATTGTTCCACGCTCTTCGTCGCCAAGTGAAGCGCGATTTCCGCGTGCCTCTGATTGTGATGTCGCCGAAATCTTTACTTCGCCATCCGAAAGTGATCTCGACGATGAAGGAGCTTTCGGAAGGTCGCTTCTACGAAGTGATCCCAGATGCAGAAACCGAAATGACAGCGGCAAAAAAAATGGTTTTAGTTTCGGGCAAGCTTTACTACGAATTGTTAGATCAAAAAGAAAAGTTAAAAGCCAAAGATGTGGCGCTGGTTCGCGTTGAGCAATTGTACCCTTTCCCTAAGAAGCAATTGGCCGATCTTTTAAAGCCCGCAAAAAAATTAGAGAAAATTATTTGGGCGCAAGAAGAGCCAAAAAACATGGGCGCATGGAATTACATTTGTCATCCGTTACAGCAGCTAGTGGATGAAATGAGCCTCAGTGCTTCGCTCGAATACATCGGGCGCGATCATCGTGCGAGCCCAGCGACTGGCACAACCAAAAAACATATTACTGAGCAAACCGCAATTATTAGCGAAGTCTTTAAGAAGTAGGAGAGATAGATTATGTCGGATATCAAAGTACCAGCAGTAGGTGAGTCGATTACCGAAGCCACCATTGGCTCTTGGATCAAAAAATCAGGAGATATCGTTAAGCAAGGGGAAGTGATCCTCTCTCTAGAAACCGATAAGGCCAGCGTCGAAGTGGTTGCGGAAACCGATGGTCAACTGACGACCACAGCGAACGAAGGCGACACGGTGAAAATCGGTGCGGTTGTCGGGAAAATTGATCCGTCCAAAGCGGGTGCGAAAGACACGGCGCCAGCCGCTAAGGAAGTTCCCGCGGCGAGTGCTGGGAAAACTGCTCCGTCGACCCCAGCTGCTCCTCCTGCTCTAGTTTCTCCTCCTGCTCAAGTTGCTCCGCAATCGAGCAGCGGTAGTGGAGCGCAAGATGTGCATTTAAGTCCCGCGGTTCGTCGCGTGGTCGGTGAGCGTGGCCTTGATCCTTCACAAATTGCGGGAACAGGAAAAGGCGGTCGCATCACTAAGCAAGATGCGATGGAAGCCAATCCGACACCTGCAAAAGCAGCAAGTCCCGCGAAAGAGTCTCCGGTTCCTTCAGCTCCAGCGCGGGCTCCTGCTCCGGCCGGCACCATCGATCGCGTGCCGATGACAACCATTCGTAAAAAAATCGCCGAGCGTTTGGTGTCGGCGCAACAAACAGCGGCCATCCTCACTACATTTAACGAAGTGGATATGACCGCGATTCTCGATCTTCGAGCCAAATACAAGGATGGTTTCGAAAAACGCCATAAGGTGCGTTTAGGATTTATGGGATTTTTTGTAAAAGCGGTGATTCAAGGTCTTAAAGAATTCCCAGCCGTGAATGCTTCGATTGATGGAACCGACATTCTTTATAAAAACTTTTATAATATCGGTGTCGCCGTAAGTACTCCCAAGGGTCTTGTGGTTCCTGTGATTAAAAATGCAGATCAAATGTCACTTGCGGAAATCGAAATCAAAATTAACGAATTTGCAGTGAAGGCTCGCGATGGTAAAATTTCCATCGACGATATGGCTGATGGCACCTTCACCGTGAGTAACGGGGGCGTGTTCGGCTCGCTCATGTCGACGCCAATTCTTAACCCGCCTCAGTCGGGGATTTTAGGAATGCACAAAACAGAAAAACGCGCCGTCGTGGTTGATGATCAAATTGTGATTCGTCCGATGATGTACGTCGCGTTATCTTACGATCACCGAATGATCGATGGTCGTGAGTCCGTGAGTTTCTTAGTGAGAGTTAAAGAATGCCTCGAAGATCCTTCGCGCATTCTCATGGAGATATAAATGAGTGATAGTGTTTATGATGTCGTAATTGTTGGAGCTGGCCCCGGCGGTTATACCGGCGCCATTCGTGCGGCGCAGTTGGGCTTAAAAACCGCCGTGATCGAAAAGAATCCCACCCTCGGTGGAACATGTTTAAATATTGGCTGTATTCCTTCGAAAGCTCTGTTGGATTCGAGCGAGCATTTTTCGATGGCTCAGCACGATCTCGCGTCTCACGGGGTAGATCTTCCCAAAGTGGGATTAAATCTCCCGGTGATGATGAAGCGCAAAGAGAAAATCGTCGGCGAACTCACCGGAGGGATTGAGTTTCTCTTTAAGAAAAATAAAATCGATTGGATTAAGGGTGCCGGAAAAATCACCGGCCAAGGTGAAGTGCTTGTTTCCGGAAAAACCAAAATCCAGGCGAAGCACATCATCCTCGCGACGGGCAGTGTGCCGGTGGAACTTCCCTTCCTTCCTTTTGATGGAAAGACCGTGGTTTCTTCAACCGAAGCTTTAAGTTTTGACAAAGTTCCAGAACACCTCATTGTTGTGGGTGGAGGAGCTATCGGGCTAGAGATGGGTTCCGTTTGGCTGAGATTAGGCGCCAAAGTGACCGTGATTGAATTCGCCGATAAAATTTGTGGTCCTATGGATAAACAGATTTCTAACGATCTTTTACGCATTCTTAAGAAGCAGGGGATGGAATTTATTCTTTCCTCGAAGGTCACGGGCGCGGATACAAAAAGCAAAACAGTCACCGTCAATTACGAGTCCGTGGCTGATGGTAAAAAGGGAAGCGTTCAAGGAGATAAGATTCTCGTTTCTGTAGGACGTAAGCCTTTCATGAAAGATCTCGGCCTCGAAGAGGTCGGCGTGAAGCTCACAGATCGTGGGCAAATCGCTGTGGATGAACACTTTCAAACTTCAGTCCCCGGTATTTACGCCGTGGGCGATGTCACACCGGGTGCAATGTTGGCCCACAAGGCGGAAGAGGAAGGCGTGGCACTTGCCGAAATTCTTGCGGGCAAACCGGGGCACGTGAACTACCATACTGTGCCTTGGGTGATTTACACATGGCCCGAAGTGGCGGGAGTGGGTTACTCGGAGGAAGAATTAAAAGCTAAGGGCACGGAATACAACTCCGGTTCTTTTCCGTTCTCGGCCAATGGTCGTGCGAAAGCTTTGGGCTTTACCGACGGGCGAGTTAAAATTTTAGCAGATAAGAAAACCGATTTAGTTTTAGGAGTGCATATTGTTGGACCTCGAGCTTCCGACATGATTGCCGAAGCGGTGGTGGCGATGGAGTTTGGTGCGAGCAGTGAGGATATCGCTCGCAGCTTCCATGCGCACCCGACGTTATCGGAAGTGATGCGAGAAGCGGCCCTAGCCGTGGATAAACGAGCTCGTCAGAGTTAACATTGTAGAGCCTCCGCGCGAGGCTTCAGAGGAGTTTCAGATGGATAAATCAGCAAACGATGTTGTGATAGTTGATGGAGTGAGAACTCCCTTTGCCAAAGCCGGGACCGTATTACAGGACGTGCATGCGGCAGAGCTCGGGCAGATCGCCCTTCAGGAATTGATTGCCAGAACCAATCTCGATACGAAAATGGTCGACGAAGTCATCATCGGCTGCGTGGGTAATCCTGCAGATGCTGTGAACATCGGTCGAGTGGTCGCGCTTCGCGCCGGGATTCCGCAAAATGTATCGGCGCACACGGTTCATAGAAACTGCGCGTCCGCTCTCGAAAGTATCTCTTCGGGATACAACATGATCAAGGCGGGCTCTGCCGATGTGGTGGTCGCCGGTGGAACAGAAAACATGTCTCAAGCGCCGCTGATGTTTGGTAAAAAAATGACCGAGCTTTTTGCAAAACTTCAATTTTCGAAAACAGCGGGGCAAAAGATCGGAGCGCTGTTAGGTTTTAGACCGTCGTTTTTAGCGCCTCGAGTTTCCATCATGGAAGCGCTCACAGATCCTTTTGTCGGCATCAACATGGGACAAACGGCAGAGATTCTTGCGAAAGAGTTTGGCATTAGCCGCGAAGAGCAAGATCAGTTTGCTTTGCGCTCCCATCAACGTGCTGTCGATGCCACGAAGAATGGGAAACTGGGCAAAGAGATGACTCCCATTTTTATCGGGCCCGATTACAAAAAAGTTTTAGATAAAGATAACGGTCCTCGCGATGGTCAAGCCATCGAAGCTTTGCAAAAGTTAAAGCCTTACTTTGATCGCAAGACGGGAACCATTACGGTAGGAAATGCGTGTCCTCTGACAGACGGCGCGGCGATGATGCTACTCATGAGTCGCAAGAAAGCTCAAGAGTTAGGCTTGAAGCCTATCGCTCGTATTCGCGGATACGCTTTTGCAGGCTTAGAGCCTGAGCGTATGGGACTCGGTCCTGCGTATGCATCTCCGCTCGCACTTAAAAAATCGGGTCTCGAGTTAAAGCAGATGGATTTGATTGAACTGAACGAAGCTTTTGCGGCGCAAGTGATTGCTTGCCAAAAGGCTCTCGCCAGCGAAAAATGGTGCCAAGAAAAACTGGGAACTTCCGGTGCAGTGGGTGAAATTGATCCGAATAAATTAAACGTGAACGGCGGGGCGATTGCAATTGGTCACCCTGTAGGTGCGACTGGTTCGCGTCTGGTGCTCACACTGGTTAAAGAATTACAACGTCGCGGACAACAGTTTGGTCTGGCAACATTGTGTATCGGTGGAGGACAAGGTGGAGCTATGGTCGTCGAAAACGAAGGATAATCAGGCAGGAGATGAAATGAGTATTCAAGAAAGTTTAAAAATCACCCCTAAAGGCGAAGTGGCTCTTCTCGAGTGGGATCATATTGGTGAAAAAGTAAATAAGCTGAGCACGCCGATCATGATGCGCCTTAAGGAGATTTTAGCGGATTTGCAAAAATCGTCCTACAAGGCAGTTGTTGTTATTTCTCGCAAGCCTAAGATTTTCATTGCGGGTGCAGATATCGAAGAAATTAAAAATTTGAAATCGCGCGATGATATTAAGTACGCGGTCGAGCAGGGTCAAGCCATCATGAATTTGGTGGAGGATCTCTCCATTCCCGTGATCGCAGCGATCAATGGGGCGTGCGTCGGTGGTGGTTGTGAATTTGTGATGGCTTGCGATTATCGGATCGCTTCTGAAGACAAAAGCACAAAGATTGGCCTTCCCGAAGTGAAGCTCGGAATTATACCTGGATTTGGCGGCTGCGTGCGCATGCCTCGAATGATCGGTGTAATGAATGCATTAGATATTATTCTCGCGGGGAAAACGGTTCCCGCGCAAAAAGCATACAAAATGGGACTTGTGGATCAAGTGGTTCACCCCAGCATTCTCGAAGCTGAGGCTCTCAAGCTCGCTCAAAAGGTCATTAAAGAGGGTGGTAAGAAACGCCACAAGAAGTATGCGGGGAAAACCCTCATGGAAAAAACCATGAACTCTCTTTTACTGCCGGTTGTCTTTAAGAAGGCAAAAGCCACAGTGATGGAGCAGAGCCACGGTCATTACCCGGCTCCTCTCGAAGCTCTCGATGTGATCAAGAAGTCGCACAACAAATCGCGCGACAAGGCTCTTCAAATCGAAGTCGAAGGCTTTTGCAATGTGGCTGGCGGTTCGGTCAGTAAAAACTTAATCAACATTTTCTTTATGATGGAAAATGTGAAAAAACGTTCGGGCGTTGCGAATAAGGATGTCAAACCAAAGCCAGTGAAGAGTGTTGCGGTTTTGGGCGCAGGGACTATGGGGGGCGGTATCGCTTACATGGGAGCTGAGAACAATATCCATATGCGTTTAAAAGACATCAATAACGATGCGATCGCCAAAGGCTTCCAAGCCGCACGAAAAATTTGGCAAGGCGCACTCAAGCGTAAGTACATTACAAAGTACGAGCTCATTGAAAAAATGAGTCACGTGACAGGCGGAACGGACTACTCCGGTTTTAAAGGCATGGATGTGATCATCGAAGCCATCGTTGAGAATATGGACGTTAAAAAGAAGGTGATCGCGGAAACGTACGCGCAAAGCCGCGAGGATGTGATCATTGCTACGAACACATCTTCCCTCAGTGTCACCGAGATGGCCGAAGCTCACCCTCGTCCCGAAAATTTTGTGGGCATGCACTTTTTTAATCCAGTGAACAAAATGCCATTGGTCGAAGTTATCCGCGGTCCAAAAACCAGCGACGAAACGACGGCCACGATCTTTGAGCTTTCTAAAAAAATGGGAAAAACTCCGATTGTGGTGAAAGACGGCGTGGGCTTCTTGGTGAATCGTCTTTTGATTCCGTATTTGATCGAAGCCGCCTTTTTCCTTCAAGAAGGCATGGATATTCAAAAGGTCGATGACGTTTTCGTAAAACAATTTGGAATGCCAATGGGCCCCTTCCATCTCATGGACGAAGTCGGTATCGATGTGTGCGTGAAAGTGTCTAAGATCTTTAAAAAGGCTTTAGGCGAGCGTCTACAAATGCCCGAAACTTTAATGAAGCTCGAAGAGACGGATCGTCTAGGTAAAAAGAATTTTAAAGGCTTTTACAAGTGGGATTCTAAAGGGAAAAAAGAGGGTGTCGACGAGTCTGTTTATAAAGACCTCGGTCTTCCCACTCCGACCAATCCCATTTCCGACGAAGATCTCATCGGACGTGCGATGTTCAACATGGTGAACGAAGCCGCTCTTGTTCTGATCGAAGAAAAGATTGTCGAGTCTGCAGAAGATGTCGATATGGGAATGATCATGGGAACAGGTTTCCCTCCGTTCCGTGGAGGACTTCTTCGCTATGCAGATAGCGTCGGTTCCGAGAAGATCGTTGATACGCTTGAACTGTATGCAAAGAAGTACGGGCATCGTTTTAAACCATCAAATCCATTGCGATCGATGGCGAAAACTCAACGTACGTTCTACTAGGGCGAACAGCATGTCATCCTGAGCGAAAGCGAAGAATCTTTCGAGATCCCTCGCTTTCGCTCAGGATGACGATTGTGAATTTTCATGGAGGAGAAGTGCTCAATTATCGATTCCGTCGACATAACCTAGAGACATTATTGGGCGGAGTTTCCTCGCTGGATCTCTCATTTATGTCCATCGATTCTACAGAAGATGCCCATGACTTTCTCTCGTCCTACGGCTTCGACTGGAGTGATGAGAGTGATCGCAAGCGATTGTATGGGTTTTACCAAAAAGCTTTGGTCTTTTTAAAAACGTCGATCCTTGAACCTGACGAGCACATTCCGTCCTCACTTTCGGATTTGAATGAAATGAAGGACCTGCGCCAACTCCTCGTGAACGTCAATCAAAAGGCAGATATTCCTACTGATGTTCGAACGTGGTCCTGCGCTCTCCTTAAAGTGATGCATGTGATTATTCATTTTAGTCACGACATGTACTCGATTTTTCCTGAAGCGATCCAAGAGCAAATTCTTTCGCCGATCAATTCGGTGATTCAGGAGGATCCAGTGGCGGGGTCCACTGTCTTGCAGGTGGGTGCACAGACAGAAATGATCAAGCTCTATAAGTACGAGCAAAAGCCGGTGAAGGATTTTCGCAGTAGCATTATTAAGCTTTTGGCGAAGCGGAAACTCTTTGCTCTGAATATCTACGACAACATCGGCGTTCGCTTTGTGACAAAAAACATCTTCGATTCCTTTCGCGTCTGTCGGTTTTTGACCCAGAATGGAATTTTAAATTCCATGCACAGTATTACGGACCAATCTGCGAATACGGTCTATCCTACCAACTTGTTCTTAGAGGTAATGGATAACCTAAGAACCAAAGGGGAGGCGCTTGATCCTAATGAGGTCACGGCAATTCTCGAGAAGAAGCTCGAAGAGAATCACGATCGTGCGGAGTATTTGCAGAAAGACAATAGTTTCTCAGGTGAAGGGTATCAGTTTATTAAATTTATCAGTCGCCGATTTATCAATGTCGACATCAATGGAGAACCTCATCGGTTTTTCTATCCCTTTGAGGTTCAGATCGTCACTCAAGAGGATTATCTCAAGAGCTTTACTGGGGATCAAGCGCACGACACCTATAAGGATCGACAACGTCAGGCCGCTCGCAAACGCTTACTTAATTTTGCAAACTAACTTTCTCCAAATGATGAATGGCATCCTCGATGAGAGTTTCCGTTCCGGGTCTCCAGCCCTGGATCCTTTCCACTATTTTTCCGTTATTGAAAAAATGAAACTGTGGCGTGGACTTTAAATTTGGAATTTGGGGAAGAATTGCGTCCATATGTATAATGATATGCTTGTATTCGCTCTGAGCATTCCATTCATCGACAACTCGGGCGTGAGCTTCAAAATTTTCATCAGCTAAAGGAGTAAGGAATATCGCATTCGTTTTAAAATACTTTTGAATTGCAGGGGTAAATTGACTGAAGGCTTTTTGGCAAAAATGGCATCCGGGATGACTGATCATCACTACTTTTTTTCCAGTCATATAAAGTGGAGTGATGTTTTGCGCGGCTTCAAAAACGGGCTTTTTCGAAGTCGAGTCCGACAGGTGTTGCGATGTTTGACAGCCGAAAAGAGCAAATAAAAGTAATCCCCAAAAGATAGTTTTCATAATTCAATATTAGTATTCAGTGATTTAGGCGTCGAGAATTGATGCGTAACGCATCGTCAATGAGCTACCGATTTGGTAGAAGATCGTATGTCTAAAAACACTCATTCAATACCCTTGGGATATATTTTGTGGCTCTTTGGATTTACAGGAGCTCATCGATTTTACTACGGTAAGCCCATCACCGGAGTTATTTGGTTTTGTACATTGGGACTTCTCGGGGTCGGCTGGTTGATTGATATATTTTTGATTCCAGGAATGGACCGGGAGGCCGAGCGGCGCTACGGAGATGGTCTTGGCACTATCGATTATAATATTGCCTGGTTGCTGCTGACCTTTCTCGGACTGCTCGGGGTTCATCGCTTGTACATGCGCAAATACTTAACCGCGGTCATTTGGTTTTTTACCGGGGGATTGTTTCTAGTGGGCTACCTTTACGACTTCCTAACCCTTAATGATCAAATTCACGAGATCGATCGTTAGAGATTTACGGCTTTTGTAAAACTTTAAGACAAAACCATGGTCGAGGTGGATTTAAATCGTATTCGTTGGATTTAAAGCGCGATGACCTGTGGTTGCGGAAAAAAACCCGCAATCTCCGCCATGAATTCACTTTTGGGATTATGTCCTCGCCTTTTGTCGCCGAACTGAGAGACATGGAAACACACAAAAATTTTTCGATGTCGAAGTTTTTCATCAATATGGTCGTGAGTGCTGCGGCTCTCCTGATCCTCTTCGCCGTTCAGCAGGCTTCTGCGGGAACCACTGCGGAGTATAAGTGCACGAGTTCTTGTAACTTCTGTGTGAATTACGGAAAGCGAACGGTGTGCTCCGAAAAGTTTAATGACGATTCGGAAGATTTCGAAATCGCCAAACGCTTAAGTAAAATGGTGAACGATGGAGTTATCGATCCGGGCTCTGATCTAAAAACAGGATTTAAGGTGAAATCGTTTTCGTCGAAATACTTTAACTGTGATTTCGTCGCTAAAAAGATTCAGCAATGGGAATCGGCTCGTGCCAATCTTTGTAAGCCGTCCGTAGCTAAGAACGGAAAAAAAACCTCGAACCGAGCTCCGGCCAGTAAAAAAGAGCCCGCGGTTAATCTATTAGAAGAATAAGAACTCCGGCTCCTGCTAAAAAGAAAACCAAGGCAATTATGAGATAAAGGCTTGGTTTTTTTCTTTCTTTAATGCACTCAAAAAAAGAAGCGAACAGGGGGCCAGAGACTCCTACCGCGGCGATTGAAGCGAGATGTCCCTCGCGAATAGCCGTTAAATACAAAAAGAGCGAAACAAAAGTCCCGCAAAAAGAAACCAATATCACACGTCCCATTTCATAAGGGGGCAGGGAGAGAAACTTTTCCGTAGTTCTCATGTTTTTTATAAATCCAAAAAGCACAAAAAAGACCACGGCGCCACCGGCCCGGTAGAGGTTGGCTTGAAGGACGCCCAATTCGGGTTGAGCTTCAAAGGACCAACGGGTCAGTATCACGCCGGCGTTGTCAAAAATCACACCGATGAGAGCGGCGACCAATCCCCAGATCTCCCAATGTCCCTCGGTGCGATATCTCTCAAGACTAAACGTGTAGAGGCAACCGATAAAAAAGAAGATCGCAAGCAGCCGTTCGGGATTGAGGTCTTGCTGGAATAAAAATCGAGCGGCGATTCCGATAAACAGAGGTTGGAATCCAAAGAGGATGAGAGTTCGAGCAGCACCAATCCGTGCGTAGGCACTCAATAGAAAGATATCACCAATGGCCAAGCCCAGCAGTCCACTGACGACCAATGCGACAATCACCGGAACTGGGAGTTGAACCCAAGTCTCAAACAAAAATGTTGTTAACACGAGAGCGACAAACAAAACGGTCGCTTTAATGGTGTTCATCCAAACAGGAGAGAAACGCCGAGCATACTCGGTGTAATACACAGAGCTGATCGCAAAAACCAACGAAGATCCCACAGCAAACAAGTAAGGCATCCCGTGATAGGTACCAGGTACCTTTTGCGGATGCGATGTATAAAATTAAAATGGCGCGATTGTGATTCGTCGCATCCGCAAAAGGTAACGGGCACCTAGCGGTTGAGGACGGTCCATGTTTGTCCGCGGTCGGCGGTGTAGAGTTTTAAGGGATTTTTGATGCCGACGTCGAGCTCAACGATGAGTTGTTGCGATGACCCGTTGAGTGTCTCGATATTTCGGATCTTTGTGTTTTGTACCGTCGAGAGCCGATGTCGTTTTAAGGCTTCGAAAATAGCTCCCCAGTGAACATAGGGAGTGAAGTGTTCCCCGTTATCAAAGCTCACTTTGTCATCCACGAAAAGCACTCCGTCTTTCGATACCGTAAACACGGGGCTTCTCTGCGAAAAGCCCCGTATCGGAAACCAGTTTTTACCGTCTTGAGTTCGATAAAGGCCTTCCATAGCACCAAACGTGGACGCGAAACGAATGTGATTAAAAAGCGGGTTCACTAAACTTTTCTGAATATCTTTCTGCGCAATCTCAAGACTCGTAGGGATCGTCGTGGGAATATCTTTCGATTGCCACCACACCGGTCCCAATTCTCGAATCTGCGATTGCGTCCAGGTTTGCTCCACGATGTTTTGTTGAATCATCGGAGTCCACGGTTTGAGTTGAGTGATCATTTCACTTGAAGTCGAAGGCTCTTGGTATAAAGAGACTTCGTCCGCCATGGTTCCAAGCCAAAGAGGGTTGACATAAATGGCGTAAACTTTTTTATCGAGCAGTGATCTCTGCGGAGCTACCATTCCTTCGCTGGTTTTCACCTTCATCGCAATATCAATGCGCGAGAGAATGTCCTTTCGAGGAATAAAACCGGTGTAAGTTTGATACGAAACTTTAACCCAGTCTCCTTTGATCTCGATCGGTTTTAGGCGCTGACCCGCGGTGAGTTTCCGAGACCACTGGCTTTTAATGCTCGGCTGGCCATAGAGAGACGTCATCCGCACCGTAATAAAGTATCCTGCATCCTTCGCCACTGGGTAAAGGTAAGCGGCCTCGGTCCAGAAGTTGGCGTCGCCCACTCTCACCAAGCATCGATCTCCCACCACTTCAAGAATCGAGACGATTCCTTCCTTTTGAGAGACCATAGGGGCTGCAGTGATTTGAAGTTCCTTTTCTGGGTACAAAGGGCTTTGCGCTAAAAGAGTGGCTTTTGATGAAAAATGCAAAGGAGTGAGGAGAGCCTCTTTCGGCGTCCAACCGATGAGACCCTCTGTGGTCTTCACGTGAACCCATACGCTTTTCTGGGAGGTGATCTTTTGGCGATTTAATGTCTCAAGACTGTAATGCCCCGTCGGAACAGGGGAGGTCGGTTTAAGATACACGGGAATTCCCGCGTTCGATGGAGAAGGGCTTCGGTGTGGAATAGCCCAGGCCTGAGAGAGTCCTGCCATCAAAGCCAATTGAAAGGCCGTGGCTTTTAGCATCATAAACCCAGAGAGATTACGACGAAAGATCGTGGTGCTGAAATCAATGGCAGGCATGCTTTTAGTCTGAGTGAGTCGAGGCGGCTGTGCAACCCTAGACACGCCCAACGTCTCAGGGTGTTTTCAGAGGAAGAACCGGGCTTTTTTGGTTGAACTTCGGTCGCCGCTTTGACATATTTTCTTCTTTAAAAAATGGGCGGAGATGGCGAGAGCATTTGATGTCAACGCCCGCATTCTTTCGGAGGGTTTATGGCTTCTTTAATTGGTGTGGTCGGCGCTGGACAGATGGGTAATGGCATCACGCAAGTATTTGCGGCGAAGAACTTCAAGGTCATTATGATGGATGTGGCCGAAGTGCAGCTAGAAAAAGGTCTTAAGACAATTCAGAGTAGCTGCGACCGCCTCATTGCCAAAGAGAAAATGACGGCGGCCCAGAAAGATCAGCTCTTATCCAACATCAAAGCCACCACCAATATGTCCGATTTGCAGAATTGCGATGTGGTGATCGAAGCCGCCACGGAAAACGTCAATCTCAAAACCGAAATCTTTAAAAAACTCGATAGCACCGTTAAAAAAGAGGCCCTTCTCTGCACGAACACTTCGTCCATTTCGATCACGAAAATCGCTGCGGCCACCGCGCGCCCCGAGAAAGTGGCGGGTATGCATTTTATGAATCCCGTTCCATTAATGACTTTGGTCGAAGGCATTCGTGGACTGCAAACTTCAAGTGAAACTTTCAATACGGTGAAGTCTCTCACCGAAACATTAGGAAAGGTTTTTATCGAAGGCCGCGATATGCCTGGATTTATTGTCAATCGCATCTTAATGCCCATGATCAACGAGGCCTGCTACGCGCTCTACGAGGGAATCGCCAGTGTGGAAGGCATCGATCAAGCGATGAAGTTGGGAACCAATCAACCCATGGGCCCATTGACGTTGGCGGACTTCATCGGGCTTGATACGTGTCTCGCCATTATGAATGTTCTCCACGAGGGGCTTGGCGATAGTAAATATCGCCCTTGTCCCTTGTTAAAAAAATACGTCGAGGCGGGATGGCTCGGTAAAAAAACAGGTCGTGGATTCTACGACTATGCGGCGAAGTAGTTAAAAAATTTAAAACAAGGAACCTCATGCAATTTTTAAAGTTCGAAACTCAAAATGAAATCGGTGTGCTCACAATTCATCGCCCCGAATCCCTGAATGCCCTAAATCGCGGAGTTCTCGAGGAGCTCGATGGCTTTCTCACAGAGCTGGAGCAATCTCGTTCCGTTCGGGTGTTGATCGTCACCGGGAGCGGTGAAAAGGCTTTTGTGGCCGGTGCGGACATTAAGGAAATCGACACGCTCACCAAGGCGACCGCCAATGATTTCGCAGGCTTCGGTCAAAATGTTTTCCTAAAACTTGAAAAACTCTACTGCCCGGTGATTGCGGCGATTAATGGCTTCACTCTCGGCGGAGGTCTAGAGCTGGCTCTGGCTTGTGACTTTATGATCGCCAGTGAGAAATCCAAGTTTGGACTCCCTGAGTGCACTTTGGGATTAATCCCTGGCTTTGGAGGAACGGTTCGCCTGGCTCGCAAAGTGAGTGTGGGAATGGCGAAGCAATGGACCATGACCGGCGAAATGATTACGGCGGCGACCGCTTTGCAATACGGTTTAGTCAATAAAGTCGTTCCACCGGAAGACGTGATGAAGGAGGCGCAAGCCCTGGCAGCCACTATGGCGCAACGGTCAGCGCAGGCCTTGCGCTTGATTAAAGAATCCATAAATAAATCCTACGGAATTGAATCTCGCTCGGCGATGACGATTGAGAAAGAACTTTTTGCCAGTGTCTTTGGAACTAACGATCAAAAAGAGGGAACCAAAGCCTTTATCGAAAAACGTAAACCTGTTTTTAAGGATATGTGATGTACAAACCGCAAAACCCAATTCGTGTTGTTACAGCTGCCGCTCTCTTTGACGGTCATGATGCCAGCATCAATATGATCCGTCGTCTGTTGCAAGATGGGGGAGCGGAAGTGATTCATTTAGGCCACAATCGATCTGTGATGGAAGTGGTTACGGCGGCACTTCAAGAAGGGGCTCAAGGAATATGTATCTCGTCCTATCAGGGCGGGCATATGGAGTACTTTAAATACATCAAAGATCTTTTGCGAGAAGCTGGCGCGGACGAAGTGAAAATCTTTGGCGGTGGCGGCGGTGTGATCGTCCACGAGGAAAAGAAAGAACTCGAAAACTATGGGATCGATTTTATTTTTCACCCGGAAGATGGGCGCCGGATGGGCCTTATGGGGATGATCGATCTGATTTTAGAAAAGTGCGATTTTGTTTTTGATCAGCCGCACAAGCTCACGTCTGTGCTTAAAGATCGCAACGATTTACCTCATCGTCTTTTAGGCTTGGCCGTAGATCAAGCTGAGCGCCAAGGGTCTGTGGGAAAAGAGATCAGCCAGGCTCTTAAATCTTTTGAGCGGAGTTCGCAAAATGCACCTCCTGTATTAGGAATCACCGGCACTGGGGGTGCGGGAAAGTCCAGTTTGATCGATGAACTGCTTCAGCGTTTCTTAAACGCTTATCCTGATAAAAAAATTGCTGTGGTTTGCGTAGACCCCTCAAAAAAGAAAACCGGCGGTGGATTGTTAGGCGATCGGATTCGCATGAATTCCCTCCAGCGTCCTAATGTTTACATGCGGTCTTTGGCGTCGAGAGGCTCAGGCTCTGAGATCGCAAAATCATTACCCCTAGTTTTGGACCAACTTAAAAAATATCAATTTGATTTTATTATCGCGGAAACCTCGGGGATTGGTCAGGCCAACACCGCGATCACCGAATATGTGGATCTCAGTCTTTATGTGATGACTTCGGAATTTGGAGCTCAATCTCAACTTGAAAAAATCGATATGATCGATTTTGCGGATTTGATTGCCATTAACAAAGCCGATCGGCGTGGATCTTTAGATGCCTTAAGAGATGTACGCAAGCAGTACAAACGCTCTCGCAAAATGTTTGAGGCTCCTGACGAAGCGCTTCCGGTGTATCTCACGCAAGCGGCGCAGTTTAACGATCAAGGATGCAATGATCTCTTCTTTAAACTCACCGAGCTTCTCGCTCAAAAGACAGAGAGTTGGAAACTTGCGGAGGACTATCGAAGAGCCATCCGCGGGGCTCAACGACAATCCATCGTCCCTCCAGATCGTCAAAACTATTTGGCGGAAATAGCAACAACGGTTCGCAAGTATAAAAAAGAGACAGTGGCGAAAGCGCAAGTGGCGTCTGAACTCGGTTCGATCGAAAAAGTGAAAAAATACGCTCCGGAGAAGACCTTTGACGCTGCAAAAGAAAAACTCAGCGCGCAGTTGTCGAAAGATGAGCTTCACTCCCTAGCGGATTGGAATAAAAAAATCGAGTCCTACAAACAAGATGAATTAGTGTATGAGGTTCGTGGTAAAAAAATCTCTCAGCCTTTAGTGGTGAAGAGCCTCAGCGATACATCGATCCGCCGAGTGGTTCCCCCGCAATATGAGGACTGGGGCGATCGCTTACGTTTTTTAAGATTAGAAAACTTTCCGGGTGAATTTCCCTACACGGCAGGAGTTTTCCCGCTGAAGCGAACCGGAGAAGATCCCAAACGGATGTTTGCCGGTGAGGGACCGCCTGAACGCACCAACCGTCGCTTTCATTTCTTGTCCAAAGAAGAACCAGCGAAACGTCTTTCCACCGCGTTTGATTCCGTAACACTGTACGGTCACGATCCTCATGAGCGTCCTGATATCTACGGAAAAGTCGGGGAGAGTGGTGTCAGCATCTGTTCCCTCGACGACATGAAGCGCCTCTACGACGGCTTTGATCTTTGCTCGCCGAACACTTCGGTCAGTATGACGATCAACGGTCCGGCGCCGATGATTCTCGCTTTCTTTTTGAATACAGCGATCGATCAACAGCTCGAGAAAAAACAAAAAGAAGTGGGTCGGGCTTTAACGGAGACGGAACACAACGCTTGCGTCGATTATGCTCTCAATAACGTGCGCGGGACTGTTCAAGCGGACATTCTTAAAGAGGATCAAGGGCAGAACACGTGCATCTTCTCCATCGATTTTGCTCTCAAAATGATGGGAGATATCCAGCAGTATTTTATTGATAAAAAAGTTCGTAATTTTTATTCCGTGAGTATTTCGGGCTACCACATCGCGGAGGCGGGTGCAAATCCGATCAGCCAAGTGGCATTCACCTTAAGTAATGCGTTTACTTTTGTGGAATACTACCGAGCGCGGGGAATGAGTGTCGACGAATTCGCACCGAATCTTTCGTTCTTCTTTAGTAACGGAATGGATCCCGAGTATAGCGTGATTGGTCGCGTGGCCCGTCGCATTTGGGCGATCGCTATGCGTGATCTTTATGGAGCCAACGACCGCTCTCAAAAGCTAAAGTATCACATTCAGACGTCAGGAAGATCTCTCCACGCTCAAGAGATCGCGTTTAACGACATTCGTACGACTCTGCAGGCACTGCTTGCGATCTATGACAATTGTAACTCACTTCATACCAACGCTTACGACGAGGCCATTACGACGCCGACAGAGGAATCTGTTCGTCGGGCCATGGCGATCCAGCTGATCATCAATAAGGAATTCGGCGTCGCGAAAAACGAGAACCCGACTCAGGGCTCGTTCTTTACCGAGGAACTCACCGAACTTGTCGAGGAAGCTATTCTTGAGGAGTTTATGCGTATCAGTGAGCGCGGTGGAGTTTTAGGAGCCATGGAAAGTCAGTATCAGCGAGGAAAAATCCAAGACGAATCTATGCATTACGAGCATCTTAAACACTCGGGAGATCTTCCGATCATTGGGGTGAACCAGTTTGTCGATCCGGCCACTTTGGCTGCGGACTACGTTCCACCTAAGATTGAATTGGCTCGAGCCAGTTACGAAGAAAAAGATCTGCAACTCACTCGGGTTCGAAAGTATCAGCAAGATCACAAGATGGATGCCGAGCAAGAATTAAAAAAACTAAAGGCCTCCGCACTAAAGGGTGAGAACATTTTCGCAGCCCTCATGAGTGCGGCCAGAGTCTGCAGTCTCCACCAAATGACCCAAGCTCTCTTCGAAGTCGGTGGCCAATACCGTCGTAATTTATAACCCTAGGGAAAGAAAAAGGACTCCTCTTGAGAAGTCTTGCGAATAGGAGACATTGAGGGGTATTTTATTTCCTGATAAGCGTTCAGGGACTGATCTTGAGTAGGTCAGTTCCTCGGATTACCCCTGCCTTATGGATTGAGAAGTTGATCAGTTTTTGCAAATCCATGATTTTTAATTTTGAAGTTTCCCGGAAAAGAAAATAAGCGGCGCCATTCGGTTTAAGAATTGTCTCAAGAACTTGAAGTAACACCTCAAGGGACGAGTCGATGAAAAATCGGCAGCGGTTTTTAAATTCGGACGGAGAAAGTTTCCCCTGATGAACTTGAAAATAGGGAGGATTGCATACGATCAGATCGTATTTTTTTGGAGAATTCAAAAGGGCTTCGTAGTTTTGGCACAAAAATCTTAACGAACTCGTAGTGTTTCCACATCGCCTCAGGTTTTCTATAAAGTGTTCGCGATAAGTTTCCTGAACTTCTACAAAGTCAATGGAGCGAGGAAGGGCCCTGTTCTCCTTTCGGAGATGAAAGAGGAGGTCGAGTCCGATAATTCCGCAGCCGCTACAGAGATCCAGGATATCAAATCCGGATAGATCTTGCTCCCGATAGCGTTCAAAGATTTCGCGCGCCATAAATACCGAATCGTGGGAGAAACGATATTCATCGGGCTGTGAATATTCAAATGTGTAGTGCGGATTGATCGTACTCACAGTGTTCTATTAGGGAGTCATATCCACGATGGCTCGCCCATGGGTTTTTCCTGCGATCATCGATTCTGCGTACGGCAAGACTTCCTCTGGAGTCAGTGTTTGGGTGAGAGCTTTACTCCAGTCCACGGAAGCGTCATTGAGCTCTTGCCAGATTTTTTCGCGCAGCGGACGGGGACAGGTTCCCGAGCTTGCGCCCAGGAGATTGACCCCGCGGAGGATGAACGGAAATACGGTGGTCGAAATTTTCGCAGATTGCGCAAGACCAATGGAGGCAATACTCGAGTGAGGTAACATCTGCGGCAGCAAATTTTCTAAAATCTGACCACCGACATTGTCGATCGCACCGGCCCATTTTCCGGTTTCTAAGGGCCGAAGTTTTTCGGGAGTTTCGGGGACAATTTCAACGCGATCGGCGCCGTAGCTTTTAAGTAAAGCTTCCAAAGTTTTTTTGCGAGTCAGTGCCACCGTTCTATAACCCAGACTTTTTAATAAGAGTAAGCTCAATGAGCCCACGCCCCCGCTCGCACCGGTCACGATCACTTCGCCATTTTGAGGGGAAAGATCATTCTTCTCTAGTTGATGGACGGCAAGGCCTGCCGTAAATCCCGCAGTCCCTAAAATCATGCACTCTTTCAGGGAGAGTTTCGAGGGCTTTGCGATCACCCACTCTTGAGGAACAGTAATGAATTCGCTCAAGCCCCCATCCACGTGTTCGCCAATTCCGCAGCCGGTGACAAGAACGTGATCGCCTTCTTTCCAAAGTGGCGAATGACTTTTTACTACGGTTCCGCACGCATCGATGCCAGGGACTAAAGGAAGGTGGCGCAAAATTTTCCCTTTGCCGGTGATCGCGAGCGCATCTTTGTAATTGATACTCGAATAATTCACGTGAATCTGGACCGAGCCCGCCGGCACTTCGGGAATGGGGCGTAATACCCACTCACAGCGAATGTGAGCAATGTCGTCGATATTATTTTCCAAATTTTGAGCCATCAAAGATCGATATTTCTGCGCCATTCCCGCAAGGTACCCGGTTCCTTTTGCAGAAGCAATACGTCAAAAACCTCAGCAGTTTTTGACGTATTGCTTCTGCAAAAGGAACCGGGTACCTTCGGGGATTCGTGAAGAGGAGGCGCCATGTTTGATCGTTTGTCGGAGAGGCTTTTAGGGAGTGTTAAGCTACTGAGAGGCCAAAAGAAGATCACCGAAGAAAATATTCAAGAGACCATCAAAGAAATTCGCCTGAGTCTTCTCGAAGCAGACGTGAACTTTAAGGTTGTAAAGACGTTTATCGATCGCGTGAAAGAAAAAGCCATCGGTCAAGACGTGGTCAAGGGCATTGATCCCGGTCAACAGTTTGTCAAAATTGTAAACGACGAACTCATCACTCTCCTTGGCGGCCAAACCGAAGAGCTTAAACTTACGGGTAGTCCGACCATTATTTTTCTCGTCGGTCTTCAAGGTGTAGGTAAAACAACGACGGCCGGCAAACTCGCTCGGCATATCAAAACGAAATTAAACAAATCGGTCGTTATGGCGTCCGTGGACGTCTATCGTCCTGCGGCCATCGAGCAATTAAAGCAAGTGGGTGCACAGGCCGAAGTTCCGGTCTTTAACACCGACGCCAAACAAAAAGTCACCGAAACAGCGAAAGAAGTTTTGGCGTGGGCCAAGGCGCAAAGTGCGGAGGTTATTCTTCTCGATACCGCCGGTCGATTGCAAATTGATGATGAACTGATGACCGAGCTCTCTTCGCTCAAATCTGTTCTTAATCCTCAGGAAATCATTCTCGTCGCTGATGCCATGTTAGGTCAGCAGTCGGTGAATGTCGCCGAAGGCTTTAACGCCAAAATTCCTCTCACAGGTCTTATTCTGACGAAGATTGACGGGGATGCCCGAGGCGGAGCTGCGCTGAGTATTCGTGAATCCATTGGAGTGCCCATTAAGTTTTTTGGCGTGGGCGAAAAACAAACGGCACTTGAAGTTTTCCACCCCGATCGCCTCGCATCGCGGATCCTAGACATGGGTGACATCGTGACTCTTGTCGAGAAAGCTCAGGAAGTCATCGATGAGAAGTCAGCGATGGACTCCGCTCAAAAGATGATGAAGGGCGAGTTCACCATTGAGGACTTTTTGACTCAGATGCGCCAAATTAAAAAACTGGGAAGTATGGAAGGAATATTGAAGATGATCCCCGGCATGGGACAGTTGACGAAGCAAATGCAGTCGATGACTCCTCCCGATGAAGAACTTAAAAAAATGGAAGCCATCATTTGTTCAATGACCCCTCAAGAGCGCAAAGATCACCGTATTATTAATGGTTCCAGAGTGGTGAGAATTGCGAAGGGAAGTGGCAATAAAGTTCAGGATGTGAACAAATTCCTTAAAAAATTCGAGGCCTCCCGGTCGATGATGTCCCAGCTCATGAAAATGGGTATGGGTGGTGGCGGAGGCTTCCCAGGAATGGGTGGAATGGGCGGGAAATTCCCGTTCTAGTCCGCTTTGGGAGCGAAACTTCCTGTATTGTCCGATATTTAGGACGACTGGCCCCCATTAATTTTCTAAGATTTCTCTTGATGACCACGATCAAATCCGATAAACCATCGGTCTTAGCAAAGGTGAGGATATTAAATGGTTGTTATCAGATTAGCTCGTTTCGGTGCAAAAAAAGTTCCTAAGTACAGAATCATGGTTGCCGATTCACGTCGCCCTAGAAACGGAAAATTCATTGAAAATATTGGTTATTATAATCCAAACCCATCTGGTCAGGATAAGAAACTTGTTCTTGATCTTGATAAAGCAAAAGCTTGGGTAGCTAAAGGAGCTCAACCTTCTGATCGCGTGCAAACGCTGATCAAATTGGCTGAGACCGGAAAATAATTCCACAATTCAGTTGCAAAAGCTTTTTACCTATTAATAAAGTAATTATCAGGACAGGAAATAAGGAGAGAAAATGGGGCACGATCCATCTAGCTTGAAAGATTTGGTTGATTTCATGGCTCGATCGTTAGTCGATTTTCCAGAAAAAGTCAGTGTTCAGGAAGTTTCTGGAGAACAAACGACAGTGGTTGAGTTATCGGTCGCTAAAGAAGATCTTGGAAAAGTCATCGGAAAACAAGGTCGCACCGCTAAGTCCATGAGAACCATCTTGAATGCCGCGAGCACTAAGCTCAACAAGCGAAGCGTTCTCGAAATCATGGAGTAACGGAATTTAGTCACCCTACATAGAAATAAGTCGAAGGCGCTCGCGAAGCGCCTTTTTTTTCGAAGGGGCTCTAAAAGCTCCTTTATTTTATTTATACCCGCGCTTTTTTTCATAATCTCACCCAGAAAGCTGCTTTTCTCCCTAAAAACTCGTATAGCTACAGGCGTATGTCGGAACAAATACCTAAAAATTTAAAGCCCGTTGGACGAATTCACTCCACACAGGGGTTGCGCGGAGAGGTTTTTGTGATCTTCTCGATCAATCCCGAGCACTGGCTCGATCGTGCCGAACGCCTTTACCTCGGTAAAAACGATCAAGCCAAGCCCGAACGCGCCCTAGAAGTGGTTCGATTTCGCCCTCATTCCAAACAAGGACTGAATGGTTGGGCTGTTCTTTTTAAAGACATTCCCGATAAAAATCATTCGGATTTGATCGTGAAACAAACTCTTTTTGCCGACCCCGAGCTTTTTGTTTCGGCGGAAGGTGAGAATGTTTTCCTCAGTGAGCTTTTGGATTTTATAGTGGTCGACAAAACTCTCGGGGAGGTCGGTCCGGTGATTGATTTTGCCAACAATGGCGGTCAAGACTTACTGATTGTTCTTAAGGACGAGGAAGAATACCAAGTTCCCCTCGTGAAGTCTTTTATCGAGAAAGTCGATTTTAAAAATAATAAAATATTTATGGACCTCCCCGAAGGACTCTTCGAGTGAAGTTTAATATCATCACTGTGATGCCAGAGCTGATGATGCAGACCCTGCAATGGGGTGTGGTCGGTCGCGCCCTAGAAAAAAATATTTTTTCCGTGAATGTGATAAATCCTCGACAGTTTACGAGTAACGTCCATAAGACCATCGATGACACTCCTTTTGGGGGTGGCGATGGAATGATCATGCTTTATGAACCTTTGGCGCAGGCGGTGGAGTCGGTCGAGGGCTTCGAAAAAATTCCTAAGTATTTTATGTCACCCACGGGAAAAAAACTCGATGAGAAATGGGTTCAAGACATCTCCAATCAAAAAGAAATCATAATCTTAAGTGGTCGCTACGGCGGCGTCGATCAGCGCCTCCTTCATAAGTATAATTTCATATCGATCTCCATCGGAGATTACGTGGTGAGTGGGGGAGAGTTGCCGGCGGGAATTCTTATCGATGCCGTCGCCAGAAAGCTCCCAGGGGTTCTTGGTAACTCGGAATCGTCCTCCTCGGATAGCTTCTCTAAAAACGGAATGTTCGAAGCTCCTTCGTTTACCAAGCCTCGCGAAAATGCCGGAGGAAAAGTCCCCGATGTTCTCACGGGTGGAGATCATAGAAAGATTATCGAATTTCGTGAGCAAGTGGGCCTAGCTTTGACTCTCAAATGGCGACCCGATCTGGTTCCAACGCTCTCCAAGAATGACATTCAAAGATTAAAGAACTATCTCTCCACTTACGATGCGGAAACATTACAGCTTTTAGGGCTGGATCGCGAATTTGTAGAAAGGCTCCATTAGATGTCCACCCACGAAAAAGCTCCCTTAAGACAGGTGGCTGTCGGCCTAGTGCATTACCCCATTTTGGATAAAGCGGGGGATGTGGTCGCCACAAATATCACCAATTTTGACATTCACGATATTGCCCGCGCTTGCCGGGTTTACGGGATAGAAAATTATTTCATCATCCATCCGAATCGCGAGCAGCTGATGTTCGTGTCGCGCGTTTTAGACCATTGGAGAACCGGGCCCGGTGCCCATCTCAATCCCAAGCGCAAAACCGCTCTAGGACCAGTAAAGACGGCCGAAAGCATCGAGGATGCCCTTAGACAATGGGGTCACGAGGACGTGGAAGTGGTTGCCACCCACGCCCGCGAAAAGGCGGATATGCCCAAGGCGACCTTTCAGGAATTGCGGCAAAATATCGGGAATAAGCCTCATTTTATCGTATTTGGCACCGGCTTTGGATTGGCTCCAGACGCCTTTAATCAGTGCACATTGCTCCTGGAACCGATCCGCGGAACACCCCCTGAGGATTATCGGCATTTATCCGTTCGATCTGCCGTAAGTATCTGTCTTGACCGGCTATTGGGTGCATGGTAACTAGTTCCCTCTTGACTGAAATATTAGGAGTTTTCGATGCTTGATCTCGTGCAGCAGACAGTAAAAAGTTTCAACAAAACAAAAGGCAAAAAATTGCCAGATTTCAAAACTGGCGACACTGTTGAAGTTTACGTAAAAGTAAAAGAAGGTGAAAAAGAGCGTGTGCAGTTATACCGCGGCATCGTGATTAAACTTCAGGGCAAAGGCGCAGGCCGTAGCTTTACGGTTCGTAAAATTTCTGATGGGATCGGCGTTGAGAGAACCTTCCCGATGATCAGCCCAGTGATTGATCGCGTAGAGTTGATTGCTCACGGACAAGTTCGTCGTGCAAAACTTTACTATCTTCGTAACCTTGAAGGTAAAGCTGCAAAACTTCGCTCAGAGCTCGCTCTCGTCACCGAGTCATCAAAAGCGGACGAAGGCGCTGAAGGAACAACGGACGCCGCTGAACCAAAAGCTCCTAAGGCTCCAAAAGCCGAGAAAAAAGCCAAAGCTAAAAAATAGTCCGAATTCAAATTCGAAGACGAATCAAAAGGGTATGAAGGTTCCAGCTCCCTGCGTGCACTTTTCCACAACAG
>JAIEOS010000131.1 GCA_019750295.1 Bdellovibrionales bacterium
AACTCGACGTGTTTAGGAACTTTGTAGCCCGTCAGTTTCTTCTTTGAAAATTCGATGAGATCTTGCGACGTGGTCTCAGCCTTTTTCACCACAAAAATTTTCACAGCTTCTCCGGAGCGATCATCAGGCACACCGATGGCGGCGACTTCGAGGACTGCGGGGTGAGATGCAAAGACATCTTCCACTTCGTTAGGATAAACATTAAAGCCCGAGACGATGATCATATCTTTTTTGCGATCGACAATTTTAAAATAACCTTGTTCATCGACAGTCGCGATATCACCGGTTTTGAGCCAACCATCGTCCATCGTTTTCGCGGTCTCTTCAGGACGTTGCCAATACCCCTTCATCACTTGCGGACCTTTGACGTAAAGTTCGCCGGGTGTTCCGTGGGCCACTTCGTTCCCATTATCATCTACGAGTTTGACATCGGTGGAAGGGAACGGGAGTCCGATGGTGCCGCGCTTGTCGCGACCATCGATAGGATTACAACACACGATCGGAGACGACTCCGTCAATCCGTAGCCTTCAACAAGAGGAGACTTCGTGGTCTCGATCCATCGCTTTGCCACCGCTTCCTGTAAGGCCATGCCTCCGGCCACACTGATTTTTAAAAAGCTTAAATCCATCGCCTGGAAGTCCTTGTTGTTGAGTAAGGCATTAAACAACGTGTTCACGCCGGACATTACCGACGGGCGATACTTCTTCATGGTCTTTATGAGATCAGGAAGGTCCCGAGGATTTGTGACCAAAATATTATGTGCTCCGTAAGCCATCAAGGTGAGGCAGTTCACGGTGAGCGAAAAGATGTGATAGAGCGGAAGTGGAGTGAGAGCCACTTCGTCGCCTTTGACTAACATCGGTTTGAACCATTCAAATGTTTGCAACATGTTCGCTAAAAGATTTCCGTGAGTGAGCATAGCTCCTTTCGCCACTCCCGTGGTGCCGCCCGTGTACTGAAGGAACGCGACTTCGTCGATGGTCGAGCGAACAGGATCGAAGCTTTGCTTTTTACCGATTTCGATAGCGTCGTTAAAACGAGTTGCCAAAGGCAGGTCGTATTTGGGAACCATTTTTTTAACGTATTTCACCGCCGCATTGACGACATAATTTTTAGGGAAGGGTAAAAGATCTCCGACGGATGTGATGATCACGTGTTGAAGGTCCGTATGCGGGAGAATTTTCTGCAGTAGATGAGCGAAGTTTTCCAGAATAACAATCGCTTTACAGTCCGCATCCTTAAATTGGTGTTCCATTTCGCGATCGGTGTAAAGTGGGTTCGTGTTGACGATGATCAATCCCGCTTTGAGGGCGCCGAACATGGCCACCGGGTATTGCAAAAGATTTGGCATCTGAATGGCGATGCGATCTCCTTTTTTCAGTCGAAGGTGATTGATCAAGTAGGACGCAAAATAATCCGACATGGTGTCGACTTCGGCGTAAGTGTAAGTCATTCCCATGTTGGTAAAGCAGGGCTTGTGTTTAAATCTTTGAACCGCTTCCGTAAAGAGATCCACAATGGAAGAGTAGGTGTTGATGTCGATCGTTTGCGCCACATCTTTCGGATAATGCTTTAACCAAATTTTTTCCATGATTCGCTCCTTGAGAATTATTCTTGACTCTCATTTTGTCTCATAAAAAGGAGAGGGGAGCAATCGCCCATCTGGTTTGCGGACATCCTAAAAAAATTCCGTAGAGATTATTGAGATGATATGATTATTTTTTAAAATCTAAGTACACTCGTACTCCAGCACGAATCCCCTCGCGCTCGGTATTTATAGTCCCGATGCTGTTCGTTTGGTCGATTTTCTCTTTGTACCAAGTTCCAAAAATGCGGAAGGCTCCGTACTCGAGCCATGTGCTGGCCTCCACCCGGCGGCCCTCGATATCATTCTGTAAATCTGATTTGGCTTCGAAGAATTGATGATATTTTCCTTGAATGGCCCAGGAGTCCAAAAGATAGAGAGTCATTGAGCCCCCTGCTTGTTGGTTTTGCACCTGATCTCCCGCAAATTTTAAATCGTGGAGTCCGTAAAACAGGTTGAGAGAGGAGCCTTGATCACTAGTCCCCAAAAGTCGCAACAGTGCCAGTGCTTCCCATTGCGTTCGCCCTTCGTCTTTACTTCTTTCGTAGTCTCCGTAAAGGCCGAAAAATTTAATAAAGATTCCGCCATGTCCTCGGGTCGAATCAAATTCGCCATCATCGGTGAGTCCACTCAAGTTTGTGCGCGTGGAGCGATCATACTGATTGTGATCCGCGCCGATGTAGACTTCATAAATCGAGGCCGTTTCTTTTTTCTGGCCGGCCAACCAGACGTCCATCCATTTGAATTGGCTTTTTTGTTCCATCCATTGCTTAAGGCTCCATCGAGACGCTTGTTTGGAGACCTGGGCCTCTGATTTGGGCGTAAATTCGAGGGCGTCGGCAGGATTGCTTAAAGTTAAGGCAATTAATAAGAGCCAAGCCATTGATTTATGTTAGCAGTTTCAGGCTGCTTTGCAGCAAAGTCTTAAAATGATATCTCCAATCTCTTTATTTTATTACTCGGAGAGCTATACTGAGACAGTCGGCAGAAGATGCCGTTGGGTTTGATCGTCTTGTGAGACAACAAACACCATGGGTATGGTTGATTTGTTTGAGAGATCAAACACATAGACGGAGGAAATTCATGAAGGCTTTATTACTGGTCGTTACTCTTTTTGTACTGGGTGCGTGTAGTTCGAATCCCCATAAGGCGGAGAAGATCGACTCCAGTATGGAGAAAGAAGAAAAGTTAACTCCCGAGCAAAGAATAGGTGTGAAGGATGGCAACATGATTTACCAAAAGAAGGTGAATATGGCCGAAGAGCTTCGCCGATTACAGATCGACGTCTACAGTCTCGAAGATCGCGTTTACGGGAATCGTAAATTTGGATCTCTGGGTCTCTATGGAGTTCTCAAAAATTGCCGTAAAGATTTGACTGATCCGAAAAATGGCGGGAATGGAAAGCTTCGCTGGACCGAGCCGATCGATCGCGTGAGTGATAAAGAGGACGAATTTAAAATCGGCCTTGATGATAAAGATAAAATCATTGGCGTTTCCGAAGAGTTCCTAAAAGATCGTATTAGTCGCTTTCAAGAGTACAAGCGCACTCTAGAAAAACGCGAAGATGAGTATCAGGAAAAAGTCGAGATCTGCGAAGCCGAGCTCAATGCTCAGAAGCATGATGTTTTTAAAAAGCAGTAAGTAACACGTGCACCGCCAGAGCTTGAGCCCTGGCGGGCCAGGGAAAGGACTCCCGTGTTTAAAATGATCAAAGATTCTTTAAAGCCCAAGCCCACCGAAGTGGAAGTGAACTATTCGGGCCAAAAAGTGTGGCTTGGACTCAGTAATAAGAATCTCACTCCCAATGATATTTTATGGATTCAAAAAGAACACGGCTACAATGCGGCCTGTTGGGTGCTCTACAAATTTTTTAAAGAGAAGGCGAGCGCTGCGGAGTTTTTTAAATTTATTGATACCAACAAGACCAACTACTCTCAATCGTACAATGACTATACGGTGATCGTTTTGGCTCACAATCCGTGGGCGTCTCGAACTAGAAACGAAGACTATCAGTGGAGACTCAAAAATATCGCCGTCGACATGGGCTTTGGAGTTTACACTCCGGAGATCGGTTATCGACGGTCTTTGTTTGCGAATGCCTACGCCTATCAGGAAATTTTAAAACGTTTTGATCATAAGACTTCCGACGGTCGCGCCAAAAAAATTATATTTCTCACTCATGGGGTCGCCAGCCTTGAACTCAAATGGATGCTGCAAAAAAGTCAAAGCGTACCGGAGAATATCGTTGGTTGGATGAATATTTCGGGGCTGCTTTATGGAACAGCACTTCCGCCGACGAATTCACGATTTGCTAAGGCCATCCTTGATTTTTCGGGCGGTTTCCCGATCAACCCCGATGTACTGAGGTCAAACACCTATTGCAAGCAACCGTTGAAGCCACAAATGCCTCTTGTGTCTGTGGTGGGAATACAGCCGGAATCTCGTTTTACTCTTAAGGATCGCTTTACCAATGAAGATATTAAACATTGGGGCCCTCATGACAACTATTCTTCTTTGGTGGACTACATGCAAGCGCCAGGAGTTGTGTGGCCGCTCTGGGGAGAGAGCCATACGGTCGATGTCGAAATCTACAAGAATCGCATGCAGGCGGCTTTTAAATATATGCTCCAACAGCAAGGAATCGTGCAACCGTCACCGACAGCGAGCGACG
>JAIEOS010000132.1 GCA_019750295.1 Bdellovibrionales bacterium
TCTCCTTTTTTCATTCCCACAAGTCCTTCTTCAAAGCCGGGAATAAACTGATTGGAACCGATTTCGAGCATGTGACCCGTCGCTGCACCATTTTCTAGAGGAGCACCATCGATGTACCCCACAAAGTCGATCATCGCCGTATCGCCGTTTTTAAGAGGACGATCTTCGGTGATCGAAGTAAATGCGGCTTGATTCATGCGAATTTTTTGTACGGAGTCTTCGATCTCTTTTTCCGTCACCGTCACTTTTTCTTTTTGAACCTTAAGACCCGTCTTTTTAACAATTTTCACTTCAGGACGCACTTCGAAGTTGATCGTGAAGTTAAAAGGAGAGTTTTCCTGGAGATCGCCAAAATCAAGAGTAGGTTGAGAGATCGGATTGAGTTTGTGCTCTTTAATTGCGCTGACGAAACTGCTTTGAACGATGTTATTACGCACGTCCTCTTTAACGCGATCACCGTACATTGTACGGATTTGCTGAAGGGGCGCTTTTCCCTTGCGGAAACCTTTAAGATTGACCTCGCGCTGGAGGTATTTGAAAGCCTTATCGAACTCCTCGTTCACTTGCTGTGGGGGGACCTCGATCTTTAACTTTTTCTCTAAATTTGTAATGCTTTCAAGATTAGTTTTCATTATTTCCTCATGGTTAACAAATTTTGGTGGAATATAGGAAATTGCCTCGATAAAATCAAGTTTATGAAGCCTATAATTTTCGTTACCGGTAAGGGTGGCGTAGGAAAATCTTTCGTAGCAGCTCTCCTCGCGCGCCAACTCGCCCTCAAAGGCCATAAAACGCTTTTGGTGGAAACCGGTGGCTGGAGTTATTTACAACAGGTTCTCTCTTTACAGTCACCAGTTGAGTTTAAACCGCAAAAGACCCCTTGGGGCTTTGATATTTCCTTGTGGACGGGCGAAGATTGTCTTCGAGAGTACGTCCAGTATCTCGTAAAAATTCCCTGGGTCGGCTCCCAGTTTCTCAATAATTCCTGGCTGAAGTCTTTAATTCAGGTGGCTCCAGGTCTACGGGAGATCGCTTTCTTGGGAAAACTCACCAGTCGTGAACGTCGCCACGGACCTGTTCTCAATTACGAATATATTGTCGTTGATGCGGTCAGCACCGGGCATTTTCTCGCACTTCTCAAAGCTCCCATTGGTTGGTCTTCGGCCATCACCATCGGCCCGGTCTATACCCAGTGCCAATCGATGTTGAAAGTCCTTAATGACCCCGACAAAGTTCACACTTATCTTGTGACGTTGCCAGAACCGTTGGTGGTTGAAGAGGCTGAGGATCTTAATCGTGAGTTTAAATCCATCTTGCAGTCTGGGCTGACCGTGGTGGCCAATCGAATTAAAAATTTTCCCGATCTTCTCAGTGCAGAGGCCGTGGACCAAGAGTACATCGAACAGCAACAGCTGCAGAAGCAAGATCAACAACGACAGCTGGAAGAGATTCAAAAAGTGTTCGGCAAACACATGAGCGTTCCGTTCTATTATAAACCTTTAGCGGAAGTATTGGAGGGGATCGATGAGTCTCAACCAATTTTTTGATAAGTACAAGATCCTGGTTTTTGCCGGGAATGGCGGGACGGGAAAGACTACGATGTCTTCCACGGTCGCCGAACTTGCGGCAAGCCAAGGAAAAAAAATTGCACTTCTTACCATTGATCCGTCTCGGAGATTGGGCACTGTTTATAATATGGATCTCGAGAAGGATTCTTTTAAAACTAAAAAACTCGAAAAGGGTCAGATCGATATTTACCTCATCCATTCGCAGCAAGTGATCGCCGAGTTCATTACAAAAGAGTGGGGCCCCGAAGAGGCGAAAAAACTTTCGCAAAATAAAATTTTTAAACAAGTGGCGACAACGCTCTCGGAGAATCAATCGCTATCGACAATTTACAAATTGTCGCAGATTCTTAAATCGGATTATGATCTGGTGATTGTTGATACGCCACCGGCTCATCATGCCGTGGACTTTTTTCGATCTCCTCAGAGCGTAATCAATTTGTTTAGAGATAATGCGCTCGCAAAATTGATCAGTGAGCGATCTAAATCCAAGTGGTCCCCGCAAAGTTTCTTTTTGAGAATTTTCACATTCCTTGTGGGTACCGATTTTTTAGAACAAATGTCGGGATTTTTTACCGTTCTTTTAAAGTTTCAGGAACATATCGTTCAGGCCGCGGAAGAAATTCAAAAGCTCATGTCGAGCGAGCGAGCCTGCTATTTTATGGTCACCCTTCCCGAACCTTTTAAAGTGAAAGAGCTGGCTCAGGCGTTGACGGAACTCAAAAAGCAAGGAATTGCGGTGAAGCATATTATCGCGAATCGCGCTTATCCGTTGGGCTTGGATCTCAACTCCTCAGTCCCACAGGTCGGCGAAGCCGCCGATGATTTTAAGATGTACTACAAGCAGCAGTGGGAGTACTATCGGACCAAAATGGATGCGTTTTACAAAGCAATCAACAGTGCCCAAGGTACCTCTGGATCGACCTACAAAATTTATTTTGTACCGGAGCGAACGTTTTCGTCGACGGCTGTCGATTTAGAAAAACTGGGCGCCGATCTTTCCCAAGCTTTCGCAACAAGTGAGCCCTAAATGAGATTTTTTTTATTGACCTTATTTATTCTAACTTC
>JAIEOS010000133.1 GCA_019750295.1 Bdellovibrionales bacterium
GCGAATTTTTCGGAGCCCATGCTCGAATTTGCCGAGCAAACCAACGCTCCTATGGCCGGGATTGCCGGTAAAAATACTGGAAACGGCGCCGGAAATTTAATCTTCCTCACTCGACAGCATCCCGCAGCGTCCCTGAGTGAAAAAATGCGCATCATGGACAGCGGAAACGTCGGTATTGGAACGACAAGCCCGTCGACCTATCTTGATGTGCAGCGCCCTAACGGCACCTCTTTCGGTCAAATCGCGCGTTTTGGCGCGTTTAACTCGAATGCTTATATGCTTATGTCGAGCAGTTCGGATCATGCCGCGATTGATTTAAATATCAGTGACTCAACTAATACGGGTGTGACGAAAGCTCTGACTATTTCAACTGGGACAAATGAGAGGGTGCGAGTGACCGCTGCCGGAAACGTCGGGATTGGGACCAGTGTTCCTACAGCAAGTTTAGAAGTGCAAAATCCAGGGACGTCGGGAAATATTCGAGTGATCAGCTCATTGGCGCCGGCTCAAACCACGGGCTACATTTTTCAAAATCTAGGAAAGACTCAAACTAACAACAATAGTGCTCAAATTATGTATTATCATAGCGGAGACGGACTGACGTCGAACCGTTTTGGATTAGGCTTCCACGGAACCTCTGAGTACTTGAGTGTTCTGGCTGGTGGAGATGTCGGTATCGGAACAACTGCGCCGAATGGTAAACTCCAAGTCATGGGGCAAATCATGGCGACGGGGGCGGCTTCGCACAACGTGGCGAATTCCATTCGTCTCGATAGTTCCGGCAGTGGTGCGAGTCGTATTTCGGCGCTGGGTCCGAACAACGCGACCCGAGGTTCATTCCAGATCGATCTTTACTCTGCAGATGGCTCCGTCGGTGCATCGCCATTTCAGATTAGTAACGCGGGAAATATTGGGATTGGTGGATCGCCCACAGGTGCGAGGCTCGCTGTGACTGGAAATTTGACTGTGACTTCAGGAAGTGTCATGGCTGACGGCACGACATCTCGTCTAGTTTCTGGTATGCCGGGCACGGCGGGCGCGACAGGTCCGGTCTGTTATAACGGCGGCGGAGCATTTGATGCGTGTTCCTCTCTTAAGAAATTCAAAACAGAAATTGAGCCCTTAGAAGTGGGTCTCGACTTTTTAATGTTGTTAAATCCCGTCACCTATCGCTTAAAAGGCACGAATACTCACGAAATGGGATTTATTGCCGAGGATATGTACGCTCTGGATCCACGTTTTGCGGTCATATCGACCGACGGAAATTTAGCGGGTGTAAAGTACGACAAGATCACTTCGCTTTTGACGAAATCGGTCCAAGAGCTACGACATGAAAAAGATCGAGAGATCAGTTCTCTTAAAAAACAGCTCGAAGATAAGAGTCTGGAAGTCCAGATGATGAAGAGCTATCTTTGCTCCAAGGATCCTTCGGCCCCTTTTTGTAAATAAGATTTTTGACGGAACGGAAATGACATCTGGTCCTGTAAAAAATTTCTTCAAAACACAAAAGACCTCTGCAATTTAGCAATTCCATAGTCTTTTTATGAGACAAATTCTTCGACAAAACTTCGACAACTCGTGACCAATTCCGATTTCAAATTTGCTCGCCGATAGATCTCCATACTGAGGAGATAAAATGTACGTTAGGCGTTAACGAGGTTATTGACTGAATTCTTGTGATGTGGGGTACGTTAGGCGTTAACGAGGTTATTGAC
>JAIEOS010000134.1 GCA_019750295.1 Bdellovibrionales bacterium
GTCGCAGAGTAAAAATCGACGTTAGGGAGTAATCCCTTTTCCTTTTGCATGGCATCGTCGAGAATCTTAGACATTTGGTAGAACTGAGGCTGACCGATTTTTTTGGTCAATTGTTCGCTCATCTGACTCAAAATCTTCGCCCGAGGGTCGCCATTTTTGTAAACGCGGTGACCAAAACCCATCACCTTCTTTTTTCCAGCCAAAGCATCTGCGAGCCAAGCTTGAACTTTATCCATCGATACAATCTCGTTCTTGAGCATAAGCATCACTTGCTCATTGGCACCACCATGAAGTGGCCCTTTGAGAGCGCTGATGGCGCTAACAATTGCAGAATAAATGTCGCTGAGAGAAGAGGCCGTCACGCGAGCCGCGAAGGCCGAACAGTTCAATTCATGATCGGCATGAAGCACTAAACAGGTATCGAAAATTTTTACGAATTCAGGATCAGGCTCTGACCCCTTGAGAAGATACAGGAAGTTCCAAGCGATCCCCTTATCTGGATTGGGAGCCAAGAATTCTTTACCATCGCGAGTGCGCGAAAACAGAGCCACGAGTAAACCCATCTTTGCCGTTAAACGAAGAGATTTACGACGATTAGCTTCCTCAGACATGTCTTGGGCTTCAGGGTCCCAAAGAGACAACATAGAAGTGGCCGTTCTTAACCAAGCCATCGGATGCACATTGGTGGGTAGTTTTTTAAGTTGCTCAACCAGTGGAGCGGGCAAGGTCATTTCTTTTTTAATATCAGCCCGAAAAGCGGCGAGTTCAGCTGTCGTTGGAAGCTTATTGTTCCACAAAAGATAACTGGTTTCTTCGAACGTCGAATTCGCAGCTAAATCTTCAATCGTATATCCACGAAAACAGAGTGTGGCATCGATGATGGAAGAAATCGCGGTGGAACAGGCAACGACGCCTTCAAGACCTTTATCAATTGCACCTTCATAAATATTAACGGGCTGACTCATATGTTTCCTCTTCTGCTTGCTGACTTACCCCCAATCTAAAGATTCGCTCGGAGTAAGACAATAAAATTGTCATTTTCGACACGTTGTTTTGGCCTAAGATACCTAGGATTTTCTCTCGGATTTTATTCAGTCAAATCTCAAAATGTTTTCAAGTGGACGCAAGCTTAAGAACCCGCTCTTTGGTCTCAACGACGATGACGGTGAGGTCCTGAGGGTAAGGCTTCCCCTGTGCAAACTGCTGTAATTGAAAAAAGATCTCATTGCGCAAATTATGAACATCAGACTGAGCTGATTTTTTAATGATCGAATAGAGAAGGTCCTCGCCAAACAACTCCCCTTTGTCATTGGAGACCTTGAGAATTCCCGGCGAACAAAGAATCAGCTTGTCCTTAGGCTCGAAGTCTAGGGAACGCGCCGCAAACTGAGTGAGAGATACACCATTGTGAACAGAAGGGATCTCTGAGGGCAATCGTGTCAATGCGTTCGTTGTCTGCTTGTGGTGAATGCCGATGACACCGCCGGCGATGATGTAATTCATACGCAAATGGCGTCGATTCATAACTCCATAAAAAAACTGAAAGGTGTCGGACTGAGAAAGCCGCGCCACCAATTCGTCCTGCAGAACAGTGAGGAGCGAAGAGGGCTCCTGAGTTTGCAAATTCTGCCGCGCTTCAAAAGTGAATTTCATAAATAACGAAAGAAACAAAGCGGATACATTATAGCTCGATGCAGAACTCAGTAAAAAACCAAACTGCATTTTATCTTTGTGCTCAAAAATATCAAAATAATCGCCGCCGCTCAGTGAACTGGCCGAAAATTTAGTGCTAAATTCAAAACCGGGAATATGGGGGAATTCAGTAGGGACAATTTGTCTCTGGATTTCTAAAGCTTTTTTGAGCTGAGAGTGAATGTGAATCACTAAGCCTTCCAACTGAGCATTGGCTTTCACCAACTCTTTTCGGTAAACCTCAAGATCCTTATTCTTTAA
>JAIEOS010000135.1 GCA_019750295.1 Bdellovibrionales bacterium
GCTCTGCTACGCCTTTGAAGGCTTGCAGGCGGTGTTTCCCATCATGCCTGCTGATATCTACAAGCTTTCCTTTATCGGCACGCGAATTCTTATGGAAGATCTTTTAAAGATTTCCGGTGCCACGCTTTTACTTTGTTTTATATCGACAGTGATTCCTGCCATTCGTGGCTCAAAGCTATCTCCTATAGAAGGGCTTAAATATGAGTAAAGTTTTGATCGAAGCCAAGTGCATCACCAAATCCTTCGCGAAGGGCGGAGCCGACGGCCGGGGGCAACCGCCGGGTGCGGGAGAACTCAATGTTCTTAAAGGTGTGGATTTGCAAATCCATCAAGGCGATGCGGTATCCATCGTGGGACCGTCGGGTGCGGGTAAAAGCACGCTGCTCCATATTCTAGGAACCTTGGATCGCCCCAGCCTCGGGAAAATTTATTTCGAGGGGACCGATCTCACCCGGAAAAGTACGGCGGAGCTCGCGCAGTTTAGAAGCCAAACTATGGGATTTGTGTTTCAGTTCCATCATTTGTTGCCTGAGTTTACAGCACTAGAAAATGTACTCTTTCCCTGCCGGATTGCCGGAGAATCTTTGACCCGAGCCACGGAAAAAGCCAAAGAGCTCTTCGAAATGCTGGGAATTGCTCCTCGGATGAATCACTATCCCTCGCAACTGAGCGGGGGTGAGCAACAACGAGTGGCTATTGCGCGAGCTCTCATTCGATCACCACGAGTTCTTCTGGCGGACGAACCCACGGGAAATTTAGATAGCCAAAATGCGGCGATCATTCAGAACTTGTTCTTTGAGCTAAAAGAGAAGAAGAACTTAACGCTGATAGTCGTGACCCATGACAACGAATTCGCCGCCCGTTTTTCTCACCGGTTAGAATTAAAAGACGGCATGTGGGTGAGAAGAGCTTGATTGGTTTTTGACAACGTTAGATTCTTAAATTACTTAGGAATTTCATCTTTTTAAGGGCATAATAGTCCATCACCGAGCGGATTCATTTTTAAGGAGTGGAGTGCAACAAGTTTTAGTTCTTCTTTGTGTGTTAGCGATGACTCCTTTTGTTTACGCGCAAACGATCACCAACCTTAAAATTGAAGGCAATCGAAAGATTGAAACCTCGGCCATCCTCGAAAAGATTTCGAGCAAGAGTGGCCAAAAGCTCGATACCGAAAAAGTTCGCCAAGACATTCAAGATCTCTTCGAGATGGGATACTTCGATGACGTGCGTGCCGAAAAAGATGGAACCACGGTGATCTTTACGGTCAAAGAAAAACCGTCCATCTCTTCCATTGAATTCGACGGCAATGACGAGATCGACGATTCGGATCTCAAAGAAAAGCTCGGCATTAAACCTTTTGAGCTTTTAAATTACGGAAAAATTCAAAACGCGATTTCCGAAATTCAAAAAGCCTACGAGGAAAAGGGCTACCTCCTTGCTCGCGTCGAATACGAACTTAAGCCTGACAAAGAAGCTCAGCAGAGCGAAAAACTGATTTTTAAAATTTTCGAAAACGACAAAGTGAAAGTGAAACGAATTTCCTTTATGGGAGCAAAAAAGATTCTCCCGTCGGAGCTTAAGGGCATTCTTATGACTCAAGAGGGAGGCTACTTTAGCTTTGTTTCGGGCTCCGGTACCTATAAGCAAGATGCATTTGACCAGGATGTTCGAAACATTTCTGCATATTACTTTGATAAAGGGTACGTGCAGGCCAAAGTCAGTCGCCCCGAAGTTTCGGTCACGCCAGATAAAAAAGGTATTCTTATTTCTGTGCGTGTGGAAGAGGGAGAACTTTTCCAAGTGGGAGACATTGATTTCGGCGGTGATCTGCTTTTTACCAAAGAAGAACTGCGCGAAACCATAAAGCTCGACGAAAAAGAAGATTTTTCTTCGGGAGTACTTCAATCTGATCTTCGCGCTCTTGAGGCCAAGTATGGAGATTTGGGTTATGCTTACGCCAACATTATTCCGCGCACTCAAGTGAACGAAGCGGAGCGCAAAGTGCATGTGCTTTACGAGATCGATAAAGGACAAAAGGTTTACTTTCGTCGGATTAACGTTATCGGAAACGCCAGCACCCGCGACAAAGTCGTGCGCCGCGAATTACGAATCGGCGAAGGCGAACTTTACAACGAAACCAAACGCCGGGAATCCATGGCCAATATCCGTCGATTGGGATTCTTCGACGATGTTCAATTTATGACTAAAACTCCCCCCGGCCGTGATGATCTCATGGATATTGATGTGATCGTTAAAGAGCGTCACACGGGAGCTTTCCAACTAGGGGCCGGTTATGCCTCTTCTCTCGGAGCTCAGTTGAACGTTCAGCTCGATGAGAATAACTTTTTAGGTTATGGGTATCGTGCTGGCCTTCGCCTGGAATTTAACCAAAATTATAAAAACTTTCTCGTCAACTTCACAGATCCTTACTTTATGGACACGTGGTGGAGCGTGGGAACGGATCTTTACTACACCGACTCTCAAGTGAACCAGTACATTCAGCAGAACAAAGGGGGCGCCCTTCGTGCCGGTCATCCGATTTTGCGAGATCGATTTGATAATCGTTTATACGGCTTCTTAAAGTACAAGCTGGATGACACTTTTGTGAAGTTCGATCCGCAGCAGGATTTCGGGGATGTTCTCGATGTCAACTCGGTGAACGGGATTACGAGCTCCATGACGGCTTCGGTGGAGTATGACCGTCGGGATGATCGAATGATGCCTTCGGATGGAATGTACGCCAGCGCGTCCTACGAGTACGCCGGGGCCGGTGGGGACGTTCGGTTTATGAAGTCGGGCGCCAACTTCCGTCACTACAAAAAAATATTCTGGGATGTGGTCTTCCGCAACAACATCACCTACGGAATCTTAAGTCCGCTGGATGATCGACCCATTCCTTTTACTGAGTACTACCGCCTCGGCGGCCCCAACAATTTGCGGGGCTTTGGATTCCGGCAGGTCGGTAAGCGTCAGTTTTCGCAACGCTATTTTAATTACCTCAACGGGCAGGCGGGATTTAACCCGATCGATGCTGCGCAGCGAGCTAATGTGGTCATTGGGGGGCGCCAGCAGCTCTTTTACATGACGGAATTAGAATTTCCGCTCGCGAAAGAAGCTAATATGCGTGGGGTAATTTTTTATGATATAGGTCAAGCTGAAGACGACCTCAGTGCAAGTAACTTTAGAAGTGACTTTGGTTTTGGAATTCGTTGGTTTTCACCTATGGGACCTCTCCGGTTTGAGTTCGGGTTCCCGCTGGATCGAAAGGCAGAGTTCCAGGAGAAAAGTAATAACTTTCAATTTGCCGTTGGCAGTCCATTTTAATGGGAGGATTTATGTTTAAGGGGATGAGCATCTTGTTATTAACAGCATTGGCAACACCGGCTATGGCGGAATTCAAAGCCGGCTTTATTGATATGCAAAAAGCAATTCAGGCGACGTCTGCAGGTAAAAAAGCCAAAAAGGAACTCGAAGGCGAGTTTGAAAAGAAAAAGAAAGAACTTAAAAAGAAAGAAGAAGATCTTAAGAAAAAAGCCGAAGACTTCGACAAAAAGAAAATGGTTCTTTCTGACAAAGTGAGAGAAGAAAAACAAATTGAGCTTCAAGAGGAAATGATGAAGTTCCGTGAAGAGCTCAGCAAGAGCCAAGTCATGATTCAACAAAAAGAGCGTGACCTGACGAAGCCGATCGTCGAGAAGATTCAAAAGGTCATCGCGGATGTTTCCAAAGAAAAAGGCTACTCCATGGTTTTCGAAAAAGCCGAGCAAAGCGTAATCTGGGCTCAGGGCGAACTCGATATCACCGACGAAGTGGTCAAGAAATTCGAAAAGTAGTTTTTCGAGGAGTTAGGTATGACAGGTAAAGACGTATTTTTAGATAGCATTGAGATTCAAAAAAGAATCCCTCATCGCTTTCCGTTTTTACTGATTGATCGGATCATCTCCTATCACCCAGGTCCTACTCCCGGTTCTCGAGTGGGCCACAAAGTTGTGGCTCGCAAAAACGTTACATTTAACGAGCCTTATTTTACAGGGCATTTTCCGCACATGCCGGTGATGCCCGGTGTTTTACAGGTCGAAGCTATGGCCCAAGCTGGAGCTTTAGCGTGTCTTTCTGATAATAAAGAGAAACTGGATGTTCTCATCGCGAAAATCGACAATTGTCGATTTCGTCGTCCTGTAGTTCCGGGTGATGTCTTAGAGATTCACGCGGAAATTACAAAAGAGCGCAGTGGCATGATCGGTGTCAGTTGCAAAGCTCTTTGCGATGGCGAAGTGGTTTCGGAAGTGGATATCTTCGCAAAAATTTTCCCACGGACGGAAACAGGTTTATAGGAGACGTCATGAGCGTTCATCCCTCTAGCATTATTGGTCCAAAAGTTAAACTCGGTGCCAATGTATCCGTTGGCCCCTTCGTTTCTATTCTTGGTGACGTCACGATAGGTGATGGAACTCAAGTGGGAAGTAACGCCGTGATCGGTGACGAAAAAACAAAGGTCGTCATCGGCAAAAATAACATTATCGCTCCCGGCGCCATTATCGGCGGACCTCCGCAGGACTTAACTTACAAGGGCGAAAAAACCGAACTCATCATTGGTGATAACAATACCATTCGCGAATTTGTCACGATCAACGTCGGCACTCCGAAAGGCGGTGGTGTCACACGTGTGGGTAACAATAATTTATTGATGGCCTATGTTCACGTGGCTCATGATTGTCAGATCGGAAGTCATGTGGTGATCGCAAATTCATGTCAATTTGCCGGTCACGTTCATGTCGAAGATCACGTCAAAATCGGTGGCTTGTGCGTGTTTAATCAGTTTGTGGTGATCGGACAGCATAGTTACATCACTGGCGATAGCGCCGTAAACAAAGATGTCCCTCCGTTTGTCATCGCTCAAGGCAAGTATGCGATTGTACGCGCGGCCAATGAGATCGGTATGGCGCGCGCAGGGATTGAAAAGCCAGAGATCGAAAGTGTGCGTCGTGCGGTTCGCGTGATCACCAAAGGGGGACACACCCTCGCGGAATCGCTCGAGCGTATTGATAAAGAGTTCGAAAAAACAAAGACTCTGATCGCTTTTATCGACTTTATAAAATCAGATTCTCGCAAGAGAGGATTGGCATTAGCATGAGCCCAGTTCGCGTGGCCGTCGTGGGAGCGGGACATTTAGGTCGCTTCCATGCGCAAAAATTTTCTCAGATCCCCGAGTGCCAACTCATCGCCATTTCGGACTCGAGTGCGGAGCGTGGTAAAACTGTGGGTGAAGAGCTTAAGGTTCAAAACGTCACCCACTACAAAGAACTCATCGGCAAAGTGGATGCAGTAACTATTGCCACTCCCACGCTCACACATTTTGAAGTGGCTCGATTTTTTCTCGAAAATGGAGTTCACGTCCATGTCGAAAAACCAATGACCGCTACGGTGAAAGAGGCCGAGGAACTTTGTGCGCTGGCAGAAGCGAAAGGTTTAATCCTCCAGGTCGGCCATGTGGAGCGTTTTAATCCAGCACTCATCGCCGCAAAAAAGAAACTCGAAGTCCCTCTTTTCATTGAATGTCATCGTTTGGCCCCGTTTAAACCTCGAGGGGTCGACGTAGATGTAGTGTTAGATTTAATGATTCACGATTTAGACGTGATCCTCTCGCTCGTGAAGAGTCCGGTCAAATCGGTCTCTGCCATCGGTACTCCTGTGCTAACAAAAACTGTAGACATCGCGAATGCCCGAATTGAATTTGAATCCAAGGCGATCGCCAATGTGACCGCCTCTCGAGTGTCGCTGACGGCGACTCGTAAGTTTCGGGTGTTTCAACAAAAACAATATCTTTCCATCGACTTCGGAAGTGGCGAGGTCAACCTCACCACCAAAACGGGAGATTGGAAAGAAGGGGCGGAGCCGCCCTTAGAATTCGAAGCGTGGAATCTGGAAAAGGGTGATGCCATCATGGCCGAGGACACTGCTTT
>JAIEOS010000136.1 GCA_019750295.1 Bdellovibrionales bacterium
CGAAATGGGCCGCGCTTGCACCCACTCCAACTACCGCAACGGTCGCACGATGGATCTTCTGTGGGAAGGACTCTCTAAATACATCATGCTCTGTAAAACGAGATTTCTCTTTGGCTGCTCCAGTGTGGACAGCACCGACAACACCTACATTTTTTCGCTCATTAAAAGTCTAGCGACCCACGACAAACTGAAATGGGATCACAACATCCACCCTATTAACCAGTACGCGGTCCCCAATAGCCAACAGCTCTTTGATCAAGCCCCAGCTATGCCCGGGTATACCAAGGAACTACCGCCGCTCCTGCGCTCCTACCTGCACGCTGGAAGCTTTGTTTACGGAATGCCGGCCTTTGATGAGCCTTTCGCCTGCTACGACCTCCTGACGATCCTCGACCTCCAGGCGCTCACTAAAAAATTTAAAGAACGCTATCTCCCGAACTACAACTAGGTAACAGTTCCCTTTTCGGAAAAATTGGTAACAGTTTCTTTTTTGTATTGCCACGCAATACAAAAAAGGAACTGTTACCAATTTTTCCGAAAAGGGAACTGTTACCTAGTTGTCGTTACCAATTTTTCCGAAAAGGGAACTGTTACCTAGTTGTCTATCCTGTGGTCAGTTCTTTTTTGGAGCCATTCGATGCCTCCGCTGTCTCAGTTGGTTTTGAGAGCGAAAACTTCTTGGCTCAATACTTGTAAACCCAATCAGAAAAACGTGAGGATTTATGAAGCGGATATGGGCTGTAGGACTGTCGTTAGTGGTGCTTTTGGTGGGCGGAGATGTCTTTGCGGCTCCGGTTTTAAAACAGATGCAAAACAATCAGCCGCCAGGGAAGATCATCATCTCTTACAGTCAGCGCCGACTTTACTACGTGTTAGATTCTACTCAAGTTCTCGAATATAAAGTGGCGGTTCCTCAGCGGCGAATGATGTGGTTAGGACAAAGTCGCGTGGATGGGAAGCATATTCGCCCCGCTTGGGCTCCTCCGACCATCGTCAAAAAAGAGAATCCAAGAATTCCCGATCTCATTCCCGGCGGTGATCCGCGGAATCCCATGGGGGAACGAGCGATCACCCTCGAAAACAATAGTGTCACTGATCAAATTGCTATTCACGGTGTTGCCGCTAGCATGGAAAAATCCATCGGCACGGCCGCATCCTACGGTTGTATTCGCATGCGTAATGAAGACGTGATCGATCTTTACGATCGAGTCCGCATCGGCACACTCGTTGAGATGATTCCTTAGGCATTATAAATTTTTCCGTGCACTTTGTAATTTTACCCTATTACTTAACCCATCGATTTGTCGTAGGTTGTACGAACTTCATAGGGGTATGAAGTAAAACCAGAGGGGAAATCATGAAAAATCTAGTGTTCGTTGCTGCTGCTCTAGCGGTCGTTGTGTCATCATCTGCAAATGCATCTAATGAGGAATCCGGTCAGAAGTCCGTTAAATTTTGCGTTTTCAAACAAACCGAAGCCATCAAAATCCAAGAGGCTTCGGAGATCCAAGTGATCATGGTCGTGGACGAAAAATATCCGATGGGCCTTGTCGCCAACAAAGTGACCGGTGATCAAAACGTGACTTTCTTCGACGGTGGCTACGGAGTACTGACCGATGCTGGAATCGTAGAGGCTCGAGAAGTTCAAGTGCGATTGGAGATCGACGAAAATGGCGTCGACGTTAAATCGCTCAACATTTCAAACAACAAAACAATGGAATCGGCCTTCCGAGTCGGCATTCAGGATCTCGAAAAAGATCAGGTGGGTGTGGACCAATTGAAATCCGTCAACAAGGTCGCCCAGTGCTATTCTGGCAGTATTACGTTGGCTAAAGGATTAGAGATTTAATCGCAAAGATGCGTTTTAGAACGATTAAGAAAAGAGCTCTCGCAAAGAGCTCTTTTTTTTTGCCTTAATGCTTTTTGAGATTTTTGAGAACTTCAAACGCCGGATGACCTGCCGAATTGGAATCGTCGAGAATTTTTTTAATTTCCAACTGCCGCTCCTCACAGGCTTTTTGATCTTCGCAACGGGGATACGTCGGAATGGCGACCACCAATTGCTCGCGTAAAAAATCACCCAGATCAAAATCGTAACTTTCAAAAAAAGTCGCCTCGGCATTGAGATCGGTATCAAGACCGGTATGAGGCGCATGCCCATCGGCCTGGCGGTCCTCAGCCTTGATCAAGTACTCATTGAACTTGTGCTGAATCGGAATATCCATATCCTCACCACACAAGGAGCATGTGTCTTTGGCGGTCGTATCGATTTTCCCTTGAGCGGAATAAACATTACCCAACTCCTGGATACGGCATTTCACCTGAAACTGTGGGAGGTACCCTAATGCCTCTTTAAAACCGGCATCTAAGGTCTGCTCATCCCCTTTTTTGTATTCAAAATCTTCACCCTCTTCGGTGATATCTTTAAGACGAATAATCATATTTAAACCTAATCTTTTAAAAATTCTTTTTTTGTCATTTTACGCTGGTTATTGAGTTCGCACACCAAAGGAACGGCGGTTTCGAATTCAAAACTAATAATCTCCTCATCGGACATCCCCGAGAGATGTTTCACAAGAGCCCGCAGGCTGTTTCCATGGGCGACGATCAAAACATTTTTACCCGCCGCAATCTGAGGCTCGATATTTTTCTCCCAATAGGGAATCACCCGCTCCACGGTTTCCTTCAACGCTTCCCCTTTGGGAAGTTGAATTCCCTTGTAACGTCGATCTTTACCTAACTCATCATTCTCAAGCAAAGGGGGAAGGGTTGCATAGCTTCGCCGCCACTGGTGGACTTTTTCGTCGCCATACTTCTCGGCCGTTTCTTTTTTATTGAGGCCCTGGAGCGCTCCGTAGTGGCGCTCGTTGAGTTGCCAAGCTTTGGTCGTCGGCACCCACTCCTGTTGGAGCTCGGTCTGTATCAGCCAGGTCGTTTTGATCGCACGGCGAAGGACCGATGTGAATACGACATCGAATTCGTAGCCTTTGTTTTTAAGAATTTTGCCGGCGCGCATGGCTTCTTCTTTGCCTTTATCGGTGAGGTCCACATCCACCCACCCGGTAAAACGATTCTGTAAATTCCACTCACTTTGACCATGACGAACAAGAACTAGCACGGATCTTCCTCTGTGATTGATTAGTTTGTCAGAGATGTTTACTGGAGAATTTGTGAGAAGTGTATCGGGTAGAAAAAAAGGCGATGCTGCAGCATCCTGCTACGAGGTTTTTCATCCTAAAAACCATCGCCCGTCCCACTTTCAAGGCTAAGAGAAATCCTTCCCGCTTACAAATAATATTGCTATGCGTAAACAAAACTAGATTGTTTTATTTGTGTCAGCAAGATCAAGGTCGGGCTCAGCGGGGATGAAGATTGAGGTTAGAGGACACTGCTCACCTAGCGCTTCAACTATTCTAAAATGTCGATGTGACCGAACTTCATGTCCACAGAGAGCGGAATCCCATCTCCACTTTTGAAAGCTTCGATTTCACTATTCACATCCCCGTCACCGACA
>JAIEOS010000137.1 GCA_019750295.1 Bdellovibrionales bacterium
ACTTTCACCTATTATCTCGAATCCATGGGAAAACAAACTCGCTTGTGGACTCGTCTTCGAGTTCCTGGTGCAAGTTGGCTTTTGAAATCTACCCTCGGCCTTGGACATAAAATCATGCAAAATAAACAATTCGCCGAGATTAAACGAAGGGTAACGGCATGAAGAGTTGGCATTTCTCACTGATGTGAGATATGCATGATTCATGTCGAAATACGAAAAAGGTCAAAAAGTGGATCTCGTGATTGATCGCGAAACTCCGCTGGGATTTGTCGCTCTCATTAACGATGATGTTGAGGGGCTTTTATATCACAACGAGATTTTTGAGGACCTTCAACCCGGTGATGAATTGCCGGGCTACATAAGTATGGTTCGCCCCAATGGACAGATTGATCTTGTTCTCCAACCGTTGGGAAAATCAGGAGCCGATGTTGTGGGCGAGCGGATTCTTGAGGTCTTAAAATCCCACAATGGATTTCTACCTCTCACCAGCAAAACAAACACCGAGGACGTCTATAGCCTTTTAGGGCTCAGTAAAAAGAAGTTTAAGTTCGCCGTGAGTGATCTCTATAAAAAAGGCCTCATCACTCTCGATAAAGATGGAATTCGTTTAAAAGCCCCATAGACGCGAGGGCAGGATTGCTCCTCCTCCCATTATTTGCTACTGTTCTGTATGCGCACTCGCCAAATCCTTCCGAGCTTAATTATTTTTGTATCTACACTCAGCCTGATCCATTATTTTATTTTCGCGATCACCGCGATGGATCTTCCCGAGGCACTTCATCCCCTGCTCATTGCGCTGATGATGGCCGGTTTGATTTCGATTCCCGTCGGTCTTCTGGGGAGCCACGGCTCATGGCGCCAGCGACTGCGCCCACTGACGTATTTTGCTTATTTTTGGGTTGGATTTTTCTTTCTGACATTTTCTTTTGTATTAGTCCAAGCCGTGATTCTGCTCTTCGTCGACCATGAGTATTCTTATTGGCCTTGGATCGCGGCGATTTTGGCCTGCATTTGGTCGATTTTTCAAGCGCTAAAACCTCCCCGCATTGTCAGCTATGAGCTCGACGGGCCTGCAGCGATGAAGGATCTGACCCTCGTGCAAATTTCGGATCTTCATATAGGAATTCCTTTTTTAAATACAAAGTGGTTGGCTCAACAAGTCTCTCGCATCAACGAACTGCGACCTGATTTTGTGGCGATCACGGGCGATTTAGCCGACGGTCCTTTCCAACAAGTGGCTCCGGCACTGGAGCCGCTAGCGTCCCTAAAACCTTTGCAAAAGAAATTTTACGTCACAGGAAATCATGAATTCATTCGCGGAGGCGATTGGGAAACACGTTTAACGGAGTTAGGATTTACCATCCTCCATAATACTCACGAAATTTTCGAAAACGCGGGGGGAAAATTTTTGATCGCTGGCGTTCCGGATCGTGTGATACTGAGTCGCGGCTCACAGTTTGAGTCCTCACCGTCAAAAGCTTTGGCCTCTAACGAAAGCGTCGACTACAAAATTTTACTGGCGCACGAGCCTAGATCTATTTTTCATTTGGGTCGGGAGACCTGTGATCTCTTGCTCTCCGGCCACACCCACGGTGGACAAATTTTTCCATTTGCTCTGCTCGTACGTTTGGCACAACCTGTGGTTCGAGGATTTAAGAAAATGAATGGAGTCTTGGTGTTTGCCCATATGGGTACCGGATTTTGGGGACCGCCCATGCGCTGGCTCACACGCTCAGAGATTGTGGTCTTTCGCTGGCGAACTCGATCATTCTAAGGAATAAATTATGGACGAATCCGAATTTGAAGGCACATTAGTCTTAGAGAAAATTTCAGAAATCGGTAAACTCGATGAATTTTTCGCGGCGATGGACGCCGATGATTTTAAATCTGCAGTCCTGCTGATGAGAAGAGCGGGAGTCGACTCCGAGACCATCCAGCTTGTGCTTCAAAAAATGAATGACGGAGAGATTTAACAAAACTCAAGTTGCGACCTCACTGGATTTCTCCTATGATTTAGAAATGCAGAATTGGCTAATAAGTCTCCTCCTTCTCAATATAAGCCTCCCCGCCTTCGCCCAAGAGCCAGTTCTTCCAAACAACGAAGAGCTGTCGGTGGATTGCAGAACCTGGATTAAAAGAGACGCCGCCGGGAAAGATCTCTCCAAATATAAATACTTAAAACAAAAAGAAGGCGTTTCCTACATCAATAACGAACTTAAACTTTTTGTTTCGTTCTTAGATAACGAATTTTACTACGGCACAAAAGAAAAAGACGTCGGTGTCTTTTCCACGAGCACCGGCCTGGTGTTCAAACGAACCCAGGGCATTGAGATGATGCAGAATCCAGCAGGTCTCATGCTAGTGATGACCGAGGTCGTCAACGGCCTCTGGGCAACAAATGCGGACGGAACGGCCTTACGATTTTTTAACGAAGCCGCAAAGAAGAAATACTTTGGACTCCTCTGCGATAAAAAAACGAAGTGCCAGCTGATGGATTTTGATAAAAAGAAAAAACCCATCAACAGCGATGCGCTGATCTTTGAGGCGCAAGAATCTTTCCCCATTCTTGAGTTCGAAGCCCTTGCCGATAAAACCTGCAGTCTTGTCCAGTCGGAAAAGTTAAATAAAGAGCTCCAACACTTTTTAAAATCTTGTCGGTTAAAAGCCCCTCGCTCCTTCGCCCCCAAAGACATGAAGAAACTCTGTGCAAATATGCGAGAAACCATTAAACCTTTACTTAAAACGAGAACCCGACCTCTCTAATCATTTAACCATAAACAACCAGGAGATCTTCAATGACAAAACCCGAAAAAATTCTTTATACGGCGACCGCGAAATCCACGGGAGGGCGCGATGGTACATCAGCATCTGACGACGGACGCTTGTCTGTCACCTTATCAACACCTAAATCCCTCGGGGGCAATGACGGGCCAGGGACAAATCCCGAGCAAATGTTTGCGGCAGGATACTCCGCATGTTTTATCGGAGCGATGAAGTTCGTAGCGATGACCAATAAAATTAAACTTCCCGACGGCTTTTTTGTCGAAGCGAAAGTGGGTATCGGTCCTATTCCAGGAGGCTTTGGTCTTAAAGTGGATATGAATGTTTCCCTTAAAGGCATGTCATCGGAGCAAGCGAACGACATTGTCCAAAAAGCGCACGGCGTGTGCCCCTACTCCAACGCCACTCGAAATAACATCGAAGTAAATTTTAACGTCCATACTTAAACGGATTTCATAGGCAAAATTTCGGGTCGCCCTCTAAGTACACATTATCTGCAGATGATTTGCGAACGCGGTCCTCGGGGAACTTGGGGCACACAGAAAAGTCCTGATCCCTGGCCCGAATCAGCAAACTGAAGTCCAGTCGATCCGAAATCCTGCTGGCCTAAACTATTGAGGTGGCTAATAAATTGAGAACCCACATTGGATCCCCAAGGCGAGGGATTCACATGCATATTTTTTAAAGGAATCACCTCAACCGCAGATAATTTTATTTGACGATGCCCCTGGGAATTTTTGACCACAGAAAGATAAACTTTCGCAAATAATCCATATCGATTCCAAAGGGGTTTATCCATGTAATTTTGGCCACCGAGAAAAAGAAAATTTCCAAGACCAAAAAACGAAAGTTTATTATTTTGCCAACGGACCGCACGAACATTGTGGGAATGATGGCCAATGATTAGATCGACTCCGTAGGCTTCGGCCATATCAAACTTCATAATTACACGTCGATTCTCGCGGCGTTGGCGAGAGTCCTCCGGAGGGTTTTTAGGATTCACGTAAGCGGCTAATTCGGTTCCCTCGTGAAGGGATAGGATTCGAAAATCGGCGGGGGCGTCTCTTAGATTTTCGAGAACCTTTCGGTAATCGGAGTAATCGGCGCAAGGAGAACCCGCGGTTTCATTCTGCCCGTTTGCACAGCGGCGGACCGATAACATACCTATACTATTTTCAGTAGGACGCCCGCGATCTTCTCGCCCGTCCCCCTTCATACCCATCGCTGCGAATGCAATGCGAATTCCTTTATAGTTAATAATCTCGGGAGTTGTTGTCTCGCGAACCGACCCAATTCCAGAAAATGAAAACGGAAGTTGTTTCTCAATCCGACGGAGGTTTTTGTAGGATTCATTGAGACCTTCCTGTCCAAAATCGGTCGCATGATTGTTGGCCAGCGAAATCAAATTAAATCCTCTCTCGCGAACGAGGTACTCAAGACCCGCAGGATGACTTCGCTGACTGAATTTTTGATCCGTCGTTAAATCTCTTCGATCCGTAACAACACTCTCCATATTCAAAAAATTAAAATCATTATCGCTGGTGAGAGGCTTCAAACCCGCCGTCATCTCTTCCCACGTATAAAAACGCCCATAAGTCGCACCCCGGGGATTGACCTCGGTCACTCCGGTGCGAGACAACGAGACATCGCCCCCCATCCCGATCACGATTTCGTCAACGGCGGGCGCCGCGGCCCAAATTGGGCAGTCAGGTGTTAATAAACTGATCAACAGAATCATAAAAAGAGGGTGTTTCTTCATAAAACATAGGCAATACACTTTAAATGCCAAGAGGTTCGCCTGAAGCACCCGAGAATAAAAAAACCTGAGCAGGGGAAGGACTCCTTCTGCCCAGGTCTAAGCTGTCTTCCTGGCCACACCTTAACCATACGAAGACAACCAAATCTCATGTTGTGTTTGTCGTACAATTCATAACCGATCTTATCTAGTGCATATCGATAATGACTTTAATGCAGTCATCTTTTTTATCGTTAAACGTTTTGTACGCTTCGGGACTTTGATCGATTTTTATCTTATGAGTGATCACAAATGACGGATCGATCTCTTCATTGAGAATTCGATCGAGCAAAGGCTTCATATATTTCTGAGTGTGAGTCTGACCCATCTTAAACGTCAGCCCCTTTCCGAAAGCCGCGCCAAAAGGGACTTTGTCGAGGAGACCACCGTAGACGCCGGGAATCGATACGGTTCCCCCCTTGCGACAGCTTTGAATGGCTTGGCGTAGAGCATCGGGACGATCGGTCGCCATAAAAGTGGCCGCCTTCACTCGATCAAGAAGAGCCGTCACGGTATGCCCATGGGCTTCAAGTCCGACGGCATCAATACAGGAGTCAGGTCCGATGCCACCTGTGCGATAGTTGATTTCGTCGAGAATCCCGTCACCCTCGTCAAAGTTGATGGTCTCCGCCCCAGCGTCTCGTGCCATTTTTAATCGCCCTTCGTAATGGTCTATACTGATCACTCTTTCTGCCCCTAACATAAATGCAGAACGGATTGCCATTTGACCCACGGGACCAGCGCCCCAGATCGCAACGGTATCTCCACGTTTAATATTTGCATTCTCTGCAGCCATGTAACCGGTCGGAAAAATATCACTCAGGAATAAGACTTTCTCATCGGGAATTCCCGCAGGAATGACCAATGAGTTCGTATCCACAAAAGGAACGCGAATGAATTCAGCCTGACCGCCGGCATATCCTCCGTAGATGTGCGAATATCCAAAAAGAGCTGATCCACCATGCGCGTACATCGTATCGGCAATCACTGCGTTGGGATTGGTGTTCTCACAAAAAGAATATTCATCATCACTACAGTGAGAACAGTGACCACAAGCGATATCAAAAGGGATGACAATTTTATCTCCAACTTTGACGGTGGACACCATTGGTCCGACTTCGACAACTTCTCCCATAGTTTCATGACCCATGATATCGCCCTTTTGCATCGTCGGAATATAACCATCATAAAGATGGAGATCCGATCCACAAATGGCGGCCGTGGTCACTTTGATAATGGCATCGTGCGGATTAAGAATTCGAGGGTCTTTCACATTTTTAACTTGGATGGAGTGTTTTCCTTCCCAACATAGTGCTTTCATAAATTCTCCTTTTTTATTAGTGGGTCGTTATTAAATCTTCGGAGCGACCGCTGGGTTGGCCTTCGGTCGTTGGCACTTCACCCGTTTCCATAAACGCTTTTAAACGACGTAAAATAATATAAGCCTTTGACTCTGAGTCTTTCAGCATCAGTTTTGTCACCGCATCTTTTATCTCCTCCAGTGATCCATCCAACTTAAATTTGAGAGCGACAATAGTTCCGCGCTTGGCTTGAGCTTTAACCATAGCAAAAGCCCCGATCACTTTAATATTGTCGGTAGTTGTTCCGCTCCAAATCACCAACTCCTGAGTCCGTTGAAGTGTGATTTGACAATGACTGATGTCTTTCATAAAACCCGAATAGTGACGTGAATCCGTAAGAAACTTATAGACGTCTTCAATCGGCTTGGAAATGGTCGTCATTTGTGGACGAACTTTTTGAAAGTCGTGATCGAATAAATCTTGAGGAAAAATCTCCGCAATCATGATGGGCTTTGCCTGCGATCGCGGAGAAGTCTTCCGACTTTTCTGATAAATTAAATTTTGATCCATTTTGCCTCCTTGAGAGGGAAGTTAGTCCCAAAATTAGAACTAATTCCCTAATATAAAGAAGGTAGGTGCACAGAGTGTGCCCTAAAAAAAATTATAAGAATCCCACTCAATATTCAGCGTCGACGAACTGCCCCATGACTGAGCTACGGATCAGCGGGAAAGGGATTTTGACAACCTTTGACATGGTCCGAGAGGGTGCTGAAAAGTTCTGTACTGTTGATAGGCTTAGTTAGATGTCCGTTGCATCCGACCGAATGAGTGAGTTCTCGCTCCTCGGCCATAGCATGGGCAGTTAAAGCGACAATAGGTTTACTGTAGCCTGACCCTCGCAAAATTCGAGTGGCTTCATAACCATCCATCAGTGGCATTTGAATATCCATAAGAACAATATCAAAGTTCTTTTCATTCGTTCTCTCTAAAACTTGCACCCCATTACTGACAACTTCAACGTTAGCGCCAGTTTTTTCTAGAATTTTTTTAATAATATACTGATTGTCAGGACAATCCTCGGCTAACAGGATGTTCACGCCACAAAGATCTGGAATAAAATCTTGAGGCATTGCGATTTTAAAAGGGCTTTTATTGCTCTTTGGTCCTCTCGCCTTAAAAGTAATTGAAAATGTGCTCCCCGATTTCTTTATATTTTCCCGAATTTGAATATCTCCACCCAAAGCTCGAGCTAACCTACGCGAAAGAGCTAAACCTAGCCCGGTTCCACCAAATCTCCGATTGGTACTTGTCTCAGCCTGCGCGAAGGGCTCAAACAATTTTTCTCTTTGATCGTGAGTAAGGCCAATTCCCGTGTCAACCACGTCAATCGTAAAATTATGCCAATCCTCGTCTGAGGAAGAGCTCACGGAAATAGTTACTCCTCCCTTGGATGTAAACTTAATCGCATTGCCGATAATGTTCACCAATACCTGCCGCAGCCTAACGGGGTCAGAGCAGATTAATTTTGGGACTTTATTATTGATGTTCAAAATCAAATACAACTGCTTCTCCCGCATCTGTTCGCGAAAAAGATCAATGACTTCGTCTAGCAGTACTACAAATGAAAACTCCACACATTCAATTTCTAGGCGGCCCGCCTCTACCTTAGATAAATCTAAAATATCGTCGATAATACGAGTCAGCGCCTTGCCGTTACGAGAAATGGTATCAATAAAACGAACTCTTTCGACGTTTGTAACATTGGAATCCTTTAATAAATCTGTAAATCCTATTATGGCTCCGAGGGGAGTGCGAATCTCGTGGCTCATATTTGCGAGAAAAGCCGATTTAACCTTGTTGGCCCGTTCGGCCTCGTCTTTCGCTTCCTTTAAATTTTCGGCGGCTCGTTTTTTCTCGGTCACATTTATTGTTATTCCAGTAAGACGGTAGGGCTTACCGAGTTTATTGCAATAAGCTCTGCCCTTCGCATTGATCCAGATGATTTCTCCGCTGGGTCTCACGACGCGATACTCGACATCGTAGGGAAGATTTTGAAAGGTCGCCTTCTGAATTTCGTCCCAGATCCGATCTCGATCATCCCGATGAATTCGAGCGAGAGATTCTTCTAATGAATGTTTATAGCTCGACGGATCAATCCCCCAATCATTCATCAGAGTCTCGCTGATGTCGGCGTAACCCGTTTCCGCGTTCCAGTCCCAATAACCTATACTTCCTGAGATACTTAGGAGATCCCTAGTCTCACTTAACGAACAACGTAGCTCAGCATTTTCTGCTTCGAGAATACCTATTTTCTTCCTCAAACTAAGATTTTCATCTTGAATTCGAGAAGGAGAATTGTTGAGGTTTACCTCGGTCTTCATTGGTCTCCAGCTACTAAATAACCTTTATTTTATACATAGAACGATTCCACACTTTCAAGAAAATTGATAAATAGATTGAAATATCACGGTGAGCAAAATATCTTTTTACAGTTTATTAATAAAAACTAACTTATATCGACGATTAAGTATCGAATCTAGCGTTTTAAAGTCGCTCTGTTCTTCTCGAAAATTGCGATCAGTATAAGAAGAAATGCGAACAGGCGTAAAAGATAGACCCAACTGTTGGACTCGGCAATATTGGCATTCGCAGTAGCTCCATAAACCTCTCGAACTACGAGCAGCACAACGCGCTCAATCGCTAAAATCCAACTGGCAAAGCAGAAAAATAAAAAAAATCGGTCCTTTGACACGCGCCAAAATTTTAAAAAAAACAGACCCGACGCTGCGAAAGAGGCCATACATATTCCCGATAGAAAATCCGCGATGGGTAACATTATGTGACCTCCCAAATCAAACCAAACAGCAGAAGCATTCCACCTGCAGCGCTACAAACATTTCTCCACATCGGACCTTGAAAATCCGTATTCGGGAGCAATATGAGATCAATAAATAAAATCGTGTTACTAATAGCTAGGAAGCCGAAGCAACAACAACTCCACAATAAAAGTATAGTCGGGGTTCTCTTGTAACCCATAAATAGCATGATCGCGCAGGCTGTACTCATGAGCGCACATAAAATGTAAACGATTTCAGCCATCTTCATCCTCATTTTTTTTGGGGTCCGAACCAATGACAAAAGCATCCGCGAAGTTTCTGGCTCGCTTCATCGGAGAGAAGATCAGTTGGAGAACCGTGTGTTTCCGAACCTTGTAAATTTCCACGAGATCATCAATCAATCGCTCTAATTCTGGTGTCTTTGGACGATAGGCAAAGGAGATGGAATCTTCGCTCGCTTCGATAATTCCTATAGAGCGCAATACAGTGAATCGATTGGAGACCGAGGCCGCGCTGGTGCGTAGCTCATCTGAAATAGAGCGTGCGGTCCACCATTTGTCTTTATGCTGCCGCATGAGAACAATCATTTCCAGCTGCTCGACGGAATCGATATGGGAGAAAAGAAACTGTTTAATCTCTTCCAAAACATCCATACTCAATTCATTTCTCTCATTTCTGTGGGCGCCCGGCGACAATGCTGAGCAATCCGTTGAAGTAACTGTTCCCGATGGACCGGCTTAGTCAGATGATCATCGCACCCCGCCGCCAGGCTGCGCTCCCGCTCCTCTTTGAGCGCGTGGGCCGTCAGTGCTAAAATAGGTTTCACATAATTTAAACTCCGAAGCTGTCGTGTCGCCTGATAACCGTCGAGAACAGGCATTTGAATATCCATGAGCACAATATCAAAATTACCATCTAAGGCGAGATCTACAGCCTGTTGACCATTGTCAGCGAGCTGAACCTTGGCGCCCGCGAGACTCAAAAAGTGAGAGATTAATGTTTGATTGTCTGGGGAGTCTTCGGCCAATAACACTTTCACTCCGCTTAAGAGATCTCCGACTAGTCGAGGCACCGGCGTATCCTCGCGATGAAGGGTACCTACACGATCCACAAACTTTATATCGTTGAGCGATCCCGTATCCAGAGTAATAATAAAAGTACTTCCCTTATTAAGAGCACTTTCACTCAGCACGACATCGCCACCCAGCTTGTTGGCCAATTTTCGAGAGAGCGCAAGTCCCAACCCGGTCCCCCCATATTTTCTCGTCGTCGAACTGTCCGCCTGAATAAAGGGTTTAAATAATTTCGCGGCCTGCTCCTCGGTGATCCCTAGCCCCTCATCGGTCACGGCGATTTGCAGCAATCCCTGACCTTGTGCGTTTTTTGTGGCCTTCACCTGAATCTTAACTTCGCCCTTTTCGGTAAATTTTATGGCGTTACCGACAACATTCATCATGATCTGTCTGAGGCGCATGGGATCTGAATTTATCACGGTCGGAATGGATGTCTCTAGAGTGGCCGAGAGTCGAATGCCTTTCTCCTCGGCCTGATGCTGAAAAGATTGAATGGAATTAAAAAGAAAATCCGGTAATGAAAAAGGCGCCCTTTCGATCTGAATGTGTCCAGCCTCAATCTTCGAAAGATCTAGAACATCACCGATGAGTCGTGACAACAGCTCGCCATTTTTCTGGATGGTGGCGAGATAAAGATCTCGATCGGCGGAACTGATCTCTGGCGCCGCCAATAGTTCAGAAAATCCGAGCACCACTCCTAAGGGGGTTCGAATCTCATGACTCATGTTCGCCAGAAAATTACTTTTAGCTTGATTCGCGGCCAGGGACTCTTCCTTGGCGCGAATCAAATCCTTTTCGATGTTCTTCATGTCGTCGATGTCGGTACAAGTGACGACCCAAGAGCCCGACTCCCCGGTGACGTAGGGGTCAAGAACTCCGCGTAAAATATGCCAGCGATAACTATTGTCCTCGTTACGCAAAAGTCGGCACTCGGCTTCGAAATTTGTGGCGCCCAAAGCGTCGCTCGAGAATTTCTCGAGGATGTGGGATAAATCTTCGGGAAAAATCGCCAACTGCCAGCCACTACCACTGCTCTGCTCTAAAGTGAGACCCGAGTAATCCGTCCATACCCGGTTGCAATAATCTAAAGTGCCATCGGATTGAAACTTCCATATAATATGTGGAATGGAGTCAGCGAGATGACGATATCTCTTAAGTCCATCCAGTTGAAGTGTGGTGATTTGCCGAGCACGATCGCGAACTTCGCTCTGACGAATCAATTCCGCCTGTTCGCGGAGCTGTCGATTTTTAAGATAAAGTTCAACGAAAGCCGCAACTTTAAGATCTAAAATAAATGCATCAAAAGGTTTAAATATATAATCAACGGCGCCCGACTGATACCCTCGATGAACAAATTCTTCTTCCTTGTTAATCGCAGTCACAAAGATGATAGGAATATCTTTTGATCGCTCACGTTGCTTGATTAAACTCACCGTTTCAAAACCATCCATGCCAGGCATCTGCACATCCATCAGAATGACTGCAAAATCATACTTTAAAACAGCGGAGAGCGCTTCGTTCCCACTACTTGCTTTGACCAAATTGTAATTGGGTCGGCGAAGTACGGCCTCGAGCGAGAGCAAGCCCTCCTCGTGATCATCCACGAGGAGAATGTTCACTTTACCATCAATGGACATTGCTCTTCTCAGTCTGCTGTTTTTTAAGCCAAATATTCATCAATGATAGCAATTTTTGCGCGTCAACCGGCTTGGTGATGTAATCGGAAGCACCGGCTTCGATGCACTTCTCACGATCCCCTTTCATGGCTTTGGCAGTTAAAGTAATTATCGGAAGCTCTTGGAACTGTTGCATCTCACGAATGCGACGGGTGGCTTCGATTCCGTCCATCTCGGGCATCATCACATCCATCAAAATCAAATCGAAATCCGATTTCTCTTGAAGCATTTGCAAGCCGACCTTTCCATTCTCGGCGTAGCTGACAATCATACCACGAGCCTCGAGCACGCTGGTTAAAGCAAAAATGTTTCTCATGTCATCGTCCACGAGGAGAACTTTTTTCCCTCCGAAATCCGCATCATTCGGCAAATTGGGAATATCTTCTCTCACTTCCATTTTTTGGATAGTTCGCTCTTCAGCCGCTCCTTTGTAGCGCTGAGGCAAGTAAAGCGTAAAAGTACTACCGGTTCCCGGCGTGCTATGCACTTCAATATATCCTCCCAATAACAGAGCGATCTCGCGACTGATGGTTAACCCAAGACCGGTTCCACCGTATTTGCGACTGGTGGTTCCATCGGCTTGCTGAAAGGCCTCAAAGATCAGTTTTTGTTTATCTTCGGGAATTCCAATACCCGTATCAGTCACTGAGAACGCCAATACTCGTTTCGCTTGATTTAAGCTATCCATCGGAAAGACTCGGTGCTTATCCGCTAAAGTCACCATCATCGTGACCTTTCCTTCCGACGTAAACTTAAACGCATTGGATAAGAGATTCTTTAAAATCTGATGTAAACGATTATTATCAGTGAACATCTGCTTAGGAACTCCCTGCGAAATGTCCACAGAGAAATCCAGAGATTTATGTTGAGCCACAGGGCGGAAGTTTTGCTCCACATTTTCTGCGAGATCGCTGAGAGTGATCTCTCGAGGCTCGATCGGCATTTTTCCAGCCTCCACCTTAGAAAGATCAAGGATCTCGTTGATGAGAGACAGAAGATCGTTGCCCGCGGAGTAAACCGTGTTGGCAAACTTCACCTGCTCGCTCGTCAGATTCTTCTCTTTATTTTCGGCGAGAGACTTCGACAAAATTAAAAGACTGTTGAGCGGCGTGCGTAACTCATGGGACATGTTGGCAAGGAATTCCGACTTGTACTTCGAAATCAAGGACAGCTGCTCGGCTTTCTCCTCCAGAGACAAACTGGCTTGCTCGACTTCGTTATTCTTCACTTCAAGAAGCTTCGCCTTGTCTTCCAACTCCTTAGCTTGAGCTTCGAGCTCGGCATTAGATCTTTGAAGCTCTTGGAGGAGTTCTTCCGTTCTCATAGAGCTTGAGATCATATTTAAGATAACGCCAATCGAATCCATCAATTGATCTAAAAAATTCAAATAGTTCGGAGAGAATCGCGTAAACGACGCAAGTTCAATCACCGCCTTCAATTCACCTTCGAAGAGAACGGGCAGAACCACAACGCTCAATGGTTTCGCCTCACCGAGGCTCGATGCAACGTAAACGTAATCATCGGGAACATGAGTCAGTAAAATCTGCTTTTTCTCAAAGGCACACTGACCTACAAGGCCCTCTTTCATTTTATATTTACTCGCCACATTTTTACGGACCGTAAAGCCATAGCTTGCCACAAGATGGAGAGCCGGCTCACCGTCCTCTTGCTCCATCATAAAAAATGTACCGTGTTGCGCATCAATCAACGGAGTCAGTTCAGACATAATGAGCTGAGCGACCGCAGTGATGCTTCTTTGACCTTGCATCATTCCCGAAAACTTCGCGAGGTTGGTCTTTAACCAATCCTGCTCGGTGTTTTTCTGAGTCGTATCCTTTAAATTCGCGATCATCTGGTTAATATTATTTTTAAGAGCGGCAACCTCTCCCTGCGCATCCACTGTCACAGATCGAGTTAAATCTCCTTCGGTCACCGCCGTGGACACCTCTGCAATCGCGCGAACCTGAGACGTCAAATTTCCTGCGAGCTGATTCACGTTATCCGTTAAATCTTTCCATGTTCCTGCGGCACCTGGAACTTTCGCCTGACCCCCGAGCTTTCCTTCAATTCCCACCTCGCGAGCCACTGTGGTCACCTGATCGGCAAATGTTCTTAAAGTGTCGGTCATGTTATTGATCGTTTCTGCGAGAGCGGCCACTTCCCCTTTCGCTTCGAGAACGAACTTTTGATTCAAATCCCCGTTAGCGACTGCCGTCACGACCTTAATAATCCCTCGCACTTGGGACGTAAGGTTGGTCGCCATAAAGTTCACGTTATCCGTGAGATCTTTCCAAGTTCCTGCAACACCCGGCACGCGTGCTTGCGCTCCAAGCTTTCCTTCGATACCCACTTCGCGTGCGACCGTAGTCACTTGATCGGCAAATGTTCTTAAAGTATCGACCATGGAATTCATTGTTTCTGCGAGGGCCGCCACTTCCCCTTTTGCTTCGAGAACGAACTTTTGATTTAAATCTCCGTTAGCAACCGAAGTGACCACTTTAATAATTCCGCGAACCTGTTTCGTCAGGTTTGAGGCCATAAAGTTCACGTTATCAGTAAGATCCTTCCAAGTTCCAGAAACACCTTTCACATCCGCCTGTCCACCCAGTTTTCCTTCGGTTCCCACCTCTTTCGCCACCCGAGTCACTTCCGAAGCGAACGATGATAACTGATCAACCATCTTATTGATCACATCTTTGATCTGAAGAATTTCGCCTTTAGCATCCACAGTGATCTTTTGCCCCAGATCTCCATTAGCAATGGAGGTTGCAACTTTAGAAACGTCGCGAAGTTGAACTGTTAAGTTTGAGGCCATCGCGTTCACGTTGTCTGTGAGATCTTTCCAAGTTCCAGAAACGCCTTTCACTTCGGCTTGGCCCCCAAGTTTACCTTCGGTTCCCACCTCTTTCGCCACGCGAGTCACTTCCGCGGCGAAGGAGTTCAACTGATCGACCATGGTGTTAATCGTATTTTTAAGCTCGAGGATTTCTCCTTTAACATCCACCGTGATCTTCTGAGATAAATCGCCCTTTGCAACCGCGGTGGTGACCTTGGCAATATTTCGAACTTGGTTCGTTAAGTTACCAGCAAGAACGTTCACGTTGTCTGTTAAATCTTTCCATGTCCCGGAAACCCCTTTCACATCGGCTTGCCCACCCAGCTTTCCTTCGGTTCCCACTTCTTTCGCCACGCGAGTCACTTCCGAGGAGAAAGAGCGAAGTGTATCCACCATGGTATTGATTGTATTTTTGAGTTCGAAGATTTCACCACGGGCATCCACCGTAATTTTCTGGGATAAATCACCGTTCGCGACCGCGGTGGTGACCTTGGCAATGTTACGAACCTGTGACGTTAAGTTTCCGGCGAGTTGATTCACGTTGTCCGTGAGATCTTTCCAAGTTCCAGAAACCCCCTTCACCTGCGCTTGTCCACCGAGTTTTCCCTCAGTTCCCACTTCTTTTGCAACACGTGTCACCTCTGCGGCAAATGAGGACAACTGATCCACCATGGTATTGATCGTGCTCTTCAGTTCGAGGATCTCTCCACGAGCGTCCACCGTAATTTTTTGGGATAAATCACCTTTTGCAACTGCGGTCGTCACCTTTGCGATATTCCGAACCTGGTTGGTTAAATTCCCCGCAAGGACATTCACGTTATCTGTTAAATCTTTCCAAGTTCCAGAAACACCTTTCACATCCGCCTGTCCACCCAGTTTTCCTTCGGTTCCCACCTCTTTCGCCACCCGAGTCACTTCCGAAGCGAACGATGATAACTGATCCACCATCTTATTAATCACGTCTTTAATCTGTAAGATCTCTCCGCGAACATCCACTGTAATCTTCTGTCCGAGATCTCCGTTGGCAATGGCCGTCGCAACCTTAGAAACGTCGCGAAGTTGAACTGTTAAGTTTGAGGCCATCGCATTCACGTTATCTGTGAGATCTTTCCAAGTTCCAGAAACACCTTTCACATCGGCTTGCCCACCCAGGCGGCCTTCGGTTCCCACTTCCTTCGAAACACGCGTGACTTCTGCGGCGAAAGAGCGAAGAGTTTCCACCATCGTATTGATGGTGTCTTTGAGCTCAAGGATTTCCCCTTTCGCATCCACGGTGATTTTCTGAGACAAATCGCCATTGGCCACCGCCGTCGTCACTTTCGCGATGTTACGAACCTGGGCGGTCAAATTGTTTGCAAGACCATTCACATTATCTGTGAGATCGCGCCATGTTCCCGAAACGCCTTTGACATCCGCTTGTCCACCGAGGCGGCCTTCGGTTCCCACTTCTTTCGCCACCCGAGTCACCTCTGCGGCGAAGGAACGAAGCGTATCCACCATGGTATTGATCGTGTTTTTTAACTCTAAGATTTCTCCGCGAGCGTCGACAGTAATTTTTTGTGATAAATCGCCATTAGCAACAGCGGTCGTCACTTTCGCGATATTACGAACCTGAGCAGTCAAATTGTTTGCAAGACCATTCACGTTGTCAGTTAAATCTTTCCAGGTTCCTGAAACACCTTTAACATCCGCTTGTCCACCGAGGCGGCCTTCGGTTCCCACTTCCTTCGCCACCCGAGTCACCTCTGCAGCGAAAGACGACAACTGATCCACCATGACGTTGATGGTATTTTTAAGTTCGTAGACCTCGCCCTTTGCATCCACCGTAATTTTTTGTGATAAATCGCCTTTCGCCACCGCCGTGGTCACTTTAGCGATGTTACGAACCTGAGAAGTTAAATTCCCGGCGAGCTGATTCACGTTATCTGTAAGATCTTTCCAAATTCCAGAAGCCCCTTTCACGTCAGCCTGTCCACCGAGTTTTCCCTCGGTTCCCACCTCTTTCGCCACTCGAGTCACCTCTGATGCGAAGGAGTTCAACTGGTCCGTCATCAAATTCACTGTCGTACCGATACGATAAAACTCCCCTTTGACCGGGCGCCCATCTATCTCCAATGACATTTTCTGAGACAAATCTCCTTTGGCCACTGAAGTGATCACCCGTGCGAATTCATTCGTTGGCTGAACAAGATCTCCAATGATCGTGTTAAAGGATTCCACCGTGGTCGCCCATGCGCCTTTCACAATCCCGATGGTCGCACGTTCGTTCATTCGACCTTCCTGGCCCACCATTTTACTGACGCGTAAAAATTCTTCCGCCATGTTTCTATTAATTTCGACGATATCGTTGAGCACCTCACCCACTTCCGAAATCAATCCATCGGTCGCCGCAGAATAATGAACATCAAAGTTTCCTTGCCGAACGGCTTTCACCATTTGTAGAAGAGCACGAAGCTGATCTCGCTCGGAAGTGGGAACAAGAGTAGCGGCGCTGCCGGCACTATAACTGTAGTGACTGATTTTCTTCTGACCTCTACCGTTTCGTCGATGAATGGATTCCTCTGGAGACATCTCGGCGGACTGAGGAATAGGTGTTTCCTTAAGATTGGAGTGACTTGCCGTCGCTTTCTTTTTAGAGCGAAGTAATTTCGTTTTACCTTTTTCCAAAGGTAGAGACGATCCTGACATAACTTACCCCCATATTACATGGTCTGTTGGCGAGACAAAGGAGATGGTTCTTGAGCTTTCAACCGACAAGCCTGAAGCATCCTACTTCCCATTCCCCGCTTGTTTTTTCCGCGCTTATTGCGCAGAAGTTTTTTCTCTGCCTATTTCGTTAACATTTATCAATTTTTCCAAAGAAGAAATTTGCAAGATCTGTTCCGGTCATAAAACCAAAATAAAGTGGGGCAAATTAATAATACTCAGTTGTTTTGGGGCATAGTTCCCTGATATCGGGGAATTATTAAACATATTCAGGATCCAGATCTGCTTAGAAAATAATCAAAAAGAGGAGTCGGGTGACTTTAAAAACTCCAACTCTTCGCTGGTCGAGGTTCTGCCCAAAATCGAATTTCGATGGGGATAACGGCCAAACTTTTTGAGAATGGCGAGATGTTTTAATTCATAATCAAGTTGGAAGTCCAATCCGGGCTGTGAATAAAGTTGAACGGCCTATCGAGCTTTTTCTAGGACCGTCGAAAAGCGCTGTTTAATTTTGCGATCGAAGTTCTCATCCCGAGTAAACCATTGCTCCGGCGTCGATTCTTCAAACCAAAAATGGAGGACGTCGTTCGAATTCATGATTTAAATAATAGACACTTATGGGGAACAAAGCAAATTTCATTGAGGTCATTAGAGAGAATCGCAAAGGACGACGATGTTGCCGAGGGTCGATGAAATCCTAAAACTTTATAGGACTTATTTTCGCTAAAACCATTTTTCAAAGGACTCATATGCGCTTCGCAGTTTTGAAGATTAATAGTGACGTATTTTCCCATAGGCCAAGTCATGGAATGGGATCTTGCAAGCACGAAGCCACATTGAATTCAAAGACTTCGTACCTTCGTAATCCCAGCGGGGCACTCTTCCTCGCCCCCTGGAATATCACCGCATTCTTATTTTAACGTCTCGCATTTGGCCAGAATATGGGTGATACAAGCTGTTAATTTTTTCGCATATTCAATATGCAAAAATTCATTGGGACCATGGGCGTTTGAATTCGGTCCTAACACTCCAGTCACTATGAACTGCGCCTTTGGAAAGGCTCTACCCAGCATACCCATAAACGGAATAGTTCCGCCCTCACCGATCGTGAGCGGTTCTTTCTTGTAGTATTTTAATGAAGCTTCTTCGATGAGGCGCTCGAGCTCCGCCGACATGACTGGGGCGTCCCATCCGGTCGCATTGTCTTCGATATCAAACTGAACACGCGCTCCATAAGGTGGGTTTTCCTCCAAAGTTTTTTTCATTTCTGCGGAGGCCTTTAAACTATCTGCGGTAGGTGGCAACCGCAGCGAAAGCTTTAAGGATGTGAAAGGGCGTAAGACATTCCCGGCTTTTTTAGGTTCGGGCATACCCTCAGATCCGATCGTCGACAGAGCTGCTCTCCAGGTTCTATTTAAACTCATCTCTAGTGGTGAAGAATTCACCGTTCTGACACCTGCACTTAAAGGAAACTTATTAAAAATCTTTTCACCCAAAGCTTCGGCTGTCTTCTCTATCTGCTGCATGCGATGGTTGGGGACTTGAACTTGAGTCGACTTCAGCAGAACTGTTCCCGTATCCACATCCTCGATACGATTTAAGAGCTGTCTTGCCACTCGAAAAGAGGAAGGAACAACGCCACTCGCATCGCCAGAGTGAACTCCTTCAGTTAAAACTTCTACGCGCAATACCCCATTAATCAGACCTCGCAGGGATGTTGTTGTCCAAAACTGTTCATAATTTCCAGCGCCAGAATCCAAGCAAACGACCAACTGAGGGGAACCGAATTTCTCGGAAGCGTTTTCAAAATAGAATGGCAGATCAGGAGAACCACTCTCCTCGCTAAACTCGATAGCAACACGAATGTGAGGACGAGGCAAATTGTGATCCATCAGATGTTTTATGGCACATACTGAAGCGAAAACAGCATATCCGTCATCACTCCCGCCGCGGCCGTACAACTTGTCACCCTTACGAACCGCTATCCACGGCCCCAACCCCTCAGACCAACCCGTCATCTCCGGTTGTTTATCTAAATGGCCGTACATCAAGACTTGATAATCTAAAGTTCCAGGAATTTCGAGAAGCAATAAAGGAGTTCGACCATCTAACTCCAAAACTTCTTTTTTGAGACCGGGAACTTCTTGTTGATCAATCCACTCATTAACTAGCTCTAAGGCCTGATGCAAGTAGCCGTGTTCTTTCCATTGAGGGTCAAATGCTGGAGACTTTGCCGGAATTTCGATGTAGCTCGAAATCGTCGGAACAATTTGATTTTCCCAAAAATGGTCAATAGATGAGAGTAGATCGGCGTTTTGCATGGAACCTCCAATGCCGCGAATGTAGATCCCCTCACAATTTTATGCAAGTGATCGCCGACGCGATGGCTTGGTTTGTTAGCAAATAATTTTGATTACCATTTGCCCTGCTCCCTCTAACTAAGCTAGCATTTTAGAGATGATGAAAGACACCCATATCTTGGCGGACCCCGCAACTCGCCCCCATGTTTTGATCGTCGACGATCGCGCCGACAATCTCTTTGCCTACAAAGCGGCATTAAAAAAATTGGATTGCGAAACGGCCATCGTTTCCTCAGGGGCCGACGCTCTTCATAAATTAGAAAAGCAAGACTTCGCGCTGATTCTTCTGGATACGGATATGCCGGGAATGGATGGCTTTTCCACTCTTCAGAAGATGAAGACAAATTCTCAGTTTCAACACATCCCAGTGATTCTCGTTGCCGACTCCGATCTCACATCGCAGATGAGCCAACTGGCTTACGAAATGGGAGCCATTGATCTCCTTATACGTCCCTTCAACGATACACTTCTCCGAGCCAAAGTTGCGGCACTGACACAGGTTTTTCGGCAACACCGCAAGACAGTTCTTCATCTTCAGCAAATGACAATGGCGGAGAGCCAAAGCTCCATTGAAAAACAAAACTCCTTATTAAAGTTGGTCCACCATCTGGAGGAGATGCCTCACGCCTTTCTCACGATCGATACCGAGTGGAAGCTCACGTATGTTAACCGGAGCGCTGCAGAGCTTTTGGGCATAGACCCTGATCACTTTTTCAATAAAGAAATCTGGCAATTGATGCCAGTTCTAGAAGTTTTTGCGCCACTTTACAAGCAAGCCATCGAAGAGCAGCATATGCAAACCAGCGAGGCGCTCATCACATCTAATGAAACATTCGCCAACGAGCGATGGCTCGAGACTTGGGCTTACCCCGTCGACAATGGACTGGCGATATCTCTGATGGATATCACTCAAAAAAAGAATCAAATGATTCTTCAAGATCGATGTATCGCCGAACTGAGAGCCGCCAAAGAAGATGCCGAAGCGAAAGTGGCACTCAAAGCCGCATTTCTAAATAAAGTGTCACAAGAGATTCGTTACCCTTTGCAGTCTCTTTTGGAGTCTGCAGATCGCCTTAAAGATCACTCTGCAAAATTAGACAACCCGTTGAACGAAATTACTGCTCTCCACCATCACGGAGAAAGTTTATTTCGCTACATCGACGACGTGGTTGAACTTTCGGAAAACGAGTCTGATAAACTTTCCATCACCGTCGATCTCATAGATCCGCAATCGATTGTGAATGACGTTTCGTCCCTCCTCAAACTTAAAGCGAAAGAGAAGTCCCTGCATTTCCAAGTGACTTGCGATAAATCCACAGCTGGTCTCATCAAAACCGATGCCGCTCGCTTGCGAGAAATTTTGATGAATGTCGCCGATAATGCGATCAAGTACACCCACCAGGGTATTATAAAAATTCACATCTTCCCGCTCATCGCAGACGGCAAAGAGTTCACGGCGTTTGATATCACAGATACAGGCGTCGGCATCAATCCTTTTGAGCAAGACCAATTATTTGATCCTCAAAAAGGATTAAGTCTTTATGTAGCTCGTCGCTTTGCTCGAGCCCTCGGAGGTGACGTTCATCTTGTTTCTTCGCAGATGGGCCGAGGAAGTACCTTCCTGATTACGGTCGCGAATCGAGTTGAGGGATCACGCTCCCAACCCATCATATCTCAAAAGGTTCCCACCGAAATTCATCGCCCCTTGATTCCGGAGTCTTAATCCCATTGGCGGTCAACGCCGCTTGGGGATGGCTGTTTTGTCGCATGAATATCCGCAGGGAGATCAATAATGAAAGTCGCACCTTTGGATTTTTCACCTTCCGCCCTTACAGATCCTCCGTGCATGTTGATGATCCTCGCTACCGACGCAAGACCTAGTCCATTTCCCTCAAACTCTGAATCCTTATGCAAACGAACTAACGGGCGAAACAAAAGGCATGCCTGTTCTTGATCGAACCCCACCCCGTTATCTTTAACGTAAAGGGAGTCCACATGACCTGAGGACGCACGCCTTCCAATCTCAATTTCTGCCGATGCGTTCTTACCCGTGTACTTAAACGCATTCGCAATAAGATTTTCCAAGGCGAGCCTAAAAAGTTCTTTATCCGCAAAGATATGGAGGTGAGGCTCAACTTTAAAATGCACACTCCTCTGGGGTGCTTGATGAAGCAAATCGTGAAAAATTTCTTTCGCGAGTTCAGTGATGTCCACGACCTCTTTTACAACAGCTCTGTTGGTCACGGTGTGCAAGCTGAGCATCTGTTGAATCTGCGCTTTGGCTCTTAATCCCGCCTTAGTGATGCAATCGAGATATCCATTAATCTGCTCATCGACGCGCCCCCTGAGTTTAAGTTGTACTAAATCAGTAAAAGCCATCATTGTCGTTAGGGGGTTTCTAAGATCATGAACAATCGTGTTGATCGCGTTTTCTAAATAATAACCATCCTGAAAATTAGCCTGCTCCAGCGCACGATGTTTTATGGTTTCTTTTAATTCCACGTTTTCAATAGCCACCGCAGTACTGTTAGCGAGAATCTGCAAAAACCGAAGCTGATCTCCATCCGGAATGTATTCGTCGGCCCAGTAAACACCGATAGCCCCCACGGGATTATCCGCACGAATCGGAGTCATACACAAACTTTTAATAAACGTGGGACGGTAGGCATCATGAGAGACTCGTTGATCTTGATAAATATCCTTTATGACAACAACTTCTTTATGATACATGCTCCAGCCGCTCACGCAGATTTCGATGGGAAATCTTCTTCCTTTCCACAGCGGTGAAACTGCGTTTTCATCGACGTAATAACACATATCTCCATCTCTCAGAATAAAGCATGCTCCGTCAGCTCCACATAATTTTCTTGCGGCCTCTGCCACGGCGCGAGTGAGGGATTCGATAGACGTCACCATGGAAAGTTTAACGACAACATCCGTAAGTATAATAGCGGGATCATTATTATTCATAGTCACCATATGTAGTAAATAAATTCACTTTATTCTAGTTATTAGAATCCCCCTCTGCAATTCAGAATTGGTGCGTCTAAAATTTTTTCGGGATTTTGGAAGGATCTTTTCGCGGATTAAGCATTTATGAACAGACTTGACCTTTAAGGCGACAGAAATGATGATCAGCCCCATTCCGTTTGGCGACAGAAAGAGAGTACGAATGTCCTACTTTTTAAGCACCCTCGTTTTTTTTCATATGCTTGCTTTTGCAGCACCTCATCCCTACGAAGCGACAACCCCTTCGTTTCGCCAAACTCTAGAGTCCTTGGTCAGAGCCAAAATGGTGAATCCTCCTGGGGACGAAAAGAAAGCCGTGGCGATCATCGGCTCGCGACTTAAAAGAGAAGGCATTCCGTTTCAAACTATGGATTTTGGCCCCAACCGTTCCAACCTCGTTGCACGCCACAAAGGGAACGGACAAAAACGACCGCTCCTTCTCCTCGCCCATCTCGACGTCGTCGGCGTCGAACATCAGACTTGGACGTATCCCCCTCACGAGCTCACGGAGAAGGACGGATTTCTCTACGGTCGCGGGGTTCAAGATGATCTCGGCATGGCCGTGGCCAATCTCGAAATTTTTATTGCTCTTAAAAAATTAAAAGTCCCGCTCAAGCGCGACGTGATTCTCGCCTTCACCGGCGATGAAGAATCCGGAGGTGCAGGGATTAAAGCATTAATCGAAAAGCATCCCGACTGGATCGGAGACGCCGAGATCGGGCTCAATGAAGGTGGAAGTCCGGTCACAGATGACCAAGAAAAAGTTTTATTTCTCAGCATGGCGTCCGCCGAAAAAACCTATCAGGATTTTTCTCTCAAAGTCACAGGCCAAACCGGCCACTCTTCTCTCCCTCAAGGCGCTAATGCCATCGGCGTTCTGTCCCAAGCTATCGATCGCATCAACAAGCACAAACCCCAAGCTCGACTGCTGCCGGTCACTCGAAGTTATTTCCAAGAAAGAGCAAAAATCGAAGCCCCGGAGATTGCCAAATTGATCCGGCAAGTGCTGGCGGCCAAAGGAAAAATTCCCGATAAGGTGGTTGACGCGCTCATGAGCCATCCGACCTTGGGGTCCCAACTCATCACAACGTGTATTCCCACGATGATTCACGGCGGGAGTCGAGTTAACGCGTTACCGCCGGAAGCCACGGCGAATATCAACTGCCGCATTTTGCCGGATGAAACGATTGCGAGTGTCAGACAGCGAATGATTAAAATCATCAACGATCCTCGAGTCGAGATTAAAGCCGAAGGGGATTTTAGCGTTGGAGGCGCTTCCGATATTGAAGGAGCCGTTCCCGCCGCCGTTCGAAAAATCTCCCAGGAAATTTGGCCAAAGAGCCCGCTCATTTTATCAATGCTCAATGGCGCCACGGATTCACGATTTCTGCGCACCCAAACGCAGATGTATGGTTTATCCCCGTTACCACGACTCGAAAAAGACTCCGGGCGAGCTCACGGAATTGATGAGCGAATTCCAGTGTCCTCAATTCGTGTGGGATTAGAGTTTTACTACCGTCTCGTTGTCGAGCTTGCAGGCGAATAGAATTTATGAATTTACTGCAACTCCATCGCGGCTCAAAAACTTTTGGATCAAAACTCTTATTTGACGAGGCTTCGTTTGCTATCAACGAGGGGGAACATGTCGGAGTCATCGGTCCCAACGGCGCCGGCAAAACGACTCTTTTTAAAGCTCTCGTCAATCAGATCCAACTGGATTCGGGCGATCTCATTAAATCTCATAAACTCAGTATTGGTTACCTCGAACAAGAATCCAAAGAACCGCTAGATATATCTGCCGAGCAGCACCTCGATAACACGAGTACCGTCCCTCTGTGGGAACTGAAGCAATTGGGGATCAACCTTGGTCTTCTCGAAAAACATTTCGCGGTGCCATTTCATGAATCGAGCGGCGGATATCGCATGCGCATGAAACTTTTGTCTCTCGTGGGCCAACAGCCAAATCTTATGTTACTCGACGAGCCCACAAACTTTTTAGATCTCGAGAGTATTCTTACTTTGGAAAAATTCTTACAAAGCTTTGAGGGCGCTTTCCTGTTGATCTCCCATGATCGCGAGTTCCTCCGACGGACGACCGATCACACTCTTGAAGTCGAAGGGGGCGAGATCACAAAATTTCCAGGGAATATCGACGAATATTTTGAGCAAAAAGCGCAACTTCGCTCGATCCTGGAAGCGCAGGCCGCAAACCAGGACGCGAAAAGAAAGCACCTCCAAGATTTTGTCGATCGCTTCGGCGCTAAAGCCACAAAAGCGCGACAAGCCCAGAGCCGTGTCAAAATGATCGAAAAAATGGAAAAGATCGAAGTGAAAGCGCTTTCGGTTCGCGCTAAAGTGAAAATTCCGCCCCCGTCTCATTCGGGTAAAGAAATTTTAAATCTTGAGAACGCCAGCTTGGGGTACTCGGAAAAAACCGTAGTGTCTGATTGTACTATTCGCTTAGAAAAAGGCGTTCATCTCGGGGTGGTGGGCTTCAACGGGGCGGGTAAATCGACTTTACTAAAGTCCCTCGCCGGAAGACTTCCCCTTCTCTCGGGGGAGATCAATTATGGCTATCAGGTGAGCCTCTCTTATTATGCTCAGCATGTCAGCGAAGAGCTCAATCCCCAATCGACAGTCTTAGAGAGTCTACAAATGGCCGCAACACCTGATCTTAAATCCCAAGAGATTCTCAACGTGGCTGGATCACTTTTATTTTCCGGGGATGCGGTTCACAAAAAAATTTCAGTCTTATCGGGTGGCGAAAAATCCAGAGTCGCATTAGGGCAAATTCTTTTAAAAAGAAGTCCCTTGATTCTATTAGATGAGCCGACCAACCACTTGGATTTTGACACCGTTGAGGCCTTAACCGAAGCCCTTCGAGAGTATCCTGGCACCGTCGTGGTGGTCAGTCATGATCGAAGTTTCATAGGTCGTATCGCCACAAAAATTTTAGAGATTCGCGACGGTCGCGCAGAAATCTATCCCGGCACCTACGACGACTATTTGTGGAGCTTAGAAAAAGGTGCTCTCAAAGATCGCTTGGCCCAAGCGACCAACACCGCCCATTCCGATCGATCTCGGGAAAAAGTCATCTCTCAAAGCGCAGAAAAAAATCCTCCCGAAAAATCTGTGACTAAAACTGTTACAAGCAAACAACTGCAATCGGAAATTCGCGACCTTCAAAAGAAGATCAAAAAACAAGAGGACCTCGTTCAAAAATATTCTCAAGACTTGGAAAGGCTCAACTTGGATCTTGCATCCGCTCAGGGCGAAAAAATCTCCGAACTCTCAAAACAGCTCGGAGTCTGTGCCCAGAATTTACAGACGTCAGAGGATCTTCTTTTGGAATACATGGTCTCGCTCGAAAAATCGGAAACCCTTTTGCAGGGGTTAAAATAATATGAAGTTACTCCTCACTCTTTCAAATGATGCGACAAAGTCCGTGGAGGTCGAGGGAGAAATTCTCATCGCCACCTGGAACGAAAGGTATCGCTTTGGTGCTCAAAAGATGATTTTCCCCTTAGTCCTAGCGATCGGCTCTATTTTTATCCCAGTCCTCCATTTTGTACTCACACCTCTTCTCATTGTTGTGGTTTTAATCTCATTCTGGCTAGGATTTCGGAACCAGTGGAAGCTAGCGGTCTATAAACCTGCAAAATGTGTATCCTGCCGACAGACTCTCGACCTCCCTGCATATGTGGCCAACGACCGGAAGGCCGTTTGCCTCCACTGTACGGCACGCTATATCTTTTAACTCGCGTTTCGCATGTAACTTTACTGAATTCTCAGCGTATCCCAAGAATAGGACTACCTACAATTTGAGGTCGTTCTATACTTGACCTATGTTGATACGACCTCATATTACGTGAGGCCCAAAAGAGGAAAAACATGAAAACCCTGTTATTTTTCACACTATTAATTTTTGGAGTAAACGCAATGTCAGAAGCCACTCAGTATAAAAAACCGACTCAAGAAGAACTCAAATCGAAACTCACTCCCCAGCAGTACGCCTGCACCCAGGAGGAGGGCACCGAGCGCCCTTTTGAAAACGCTTATTGGGACAATAAGAAAGATGGAATTTATGTGGACATTGTTACGGGCGAGCCGTTGTTCAGTTCCCTCGATAAATACGATTCCGGTTCGGGATGGCCGAGCTTTACAAAACCTATTGAAGACAACCATCTGATCACTAAAACGGATAAAAAGCTTTTTATGGAGCGAACGGAAGTTCGTTCCAAGGCTGGAGATTCACATTTAGGCCATGTCTTCGATGACGGACCTCGAGACAAGGGCGGAAAACGTTTTTGCATTAATTCTGCTTCGCTCAATTTTATTCCAGTCGATAAAATGAAGGAGAAGGGCTACGGCAAATTTCTTTTCCCTTTCGCCGAGAAGCAAGGCTGGGAAGTGGCCACGCTGGCTGGGGGATGTTTTTGGGGAGTCGAAGATTTATTTCGTAAGGAAAAGGGCGTCATTGAGACTCACGTTGGTTATACCGGAGGTAGTACTCAAAACCCAACGTATAATGATATTAAAAAAGGTACGACAGGACATGCAGAGTCTTTGCAGATTCTTTTTGATCCTAAAATTACGACTTACGAGAACATTCTCACAACATTTTTTAAGCTTCACGATCCCACCACCTTAAATCAGCAAGGGAACGACCGCGGATCGCAGTACCGATCCGAGATATTTTATAACTCCGAAAAACAGAAAGAAGTGGCCGAAAAAGTGAAAGCGAGAGTCGATAAGTCTGGAGCCTGGAAAAAGCCCGTCGTTACTAAGATCTCAAAGTTCGACAAGTTTTGGGAGGCCGAGGATTATCATCAGGATTATTTGGTAAAAAATCCTGGCGGCTATACCTGTCACTTTGTCAGAGACGTTAAGTTTTAACGAATGTCTTCGGTAGCCATCTCGGGCATCTCAGGATCTAACTGATGACGTTCGGGGGGCTGCAAGGCTTGGTTTGCGAAAAATTCCCGAAGAGTTCTCTGATCTATACCTAAGAGATCTTTCTTTAAAGTCTCGGTGTCTTTAAAAACTAAAGTCGATTGAACAAAGCCATCCGGAAACGTGTTTAATCTGTCATAGCGCTGAAGCATAACGAAAAATGTGTTCATTCCTACAACTGAGGTCACCGCAACACCCGCCATGGGTAGCGTTGTTTCACCGAATTGAATACCAATACTCATCATCTCTGGAGCAAAGTAGGAGATCGCCGCCGTCAAAGCAGCCGAAAAGCTTCCCGTGATCAAGGTTCCCGTTTTGAGCGTTGATTTTAAGGGCGATGTTATCCATTTTGCAGGGGCAAACAGATAAACCGCGTTTTGCGTATCCACCGCTGCCAATACTTCGTTATTGAGAAAGAAGAAATCTTTGAACTCTCTACTGCCCCCCAACAAACGAGCGACACGTTGATTCTTCCATTGCACCAGATGATAAAGACGTCCTTCGGCCGTGAGTCCTATGTGGTTGTAAACATTCTCTGCAAAGGGACCGACTTCGATCCACTTCTGAAACTCAATCACTCCCACTTGCTGGAGGCCGACGTTATTATTCCGACGATAAACCTGTACGTTATTGAAAGTGAGTTTTCGGTCCTGAGGCAACTCCAGCTTATGAGAAAACAATTCTATACACTGCTGAGCCCAGCAGCTTGGCGAAAGTAATAGACATAAAGCTATCAAAGATATGACCCTCATGAACCCACCTTAATTGACGAGACGTTAACGTAAACTTCCGTAATTTCGTTGTCACGAAAGCGTGATAAATTGGATTTTTTACAGGGAGATGTTGCGCTTTCAAAACGCGGTGTTAATCTCATCTTCTAGAGGTGTTTTCATGACAGCAATGAGTTTAAGCGGCTTAAAAGTGATTTTAATTCACCAGGTTCACGAAATTGGGGAATGGTTTGGCTTCGAGACCAGGAATAAATATCAGATCCTCGATGAGACCAAAACTCCAATCGGCTTTGTGGCCGAGCAACAAAAGGGCATACTGGGCTTTCTCTTTCGTCAATACCTTGGGCATTGGCGAAAGTTCGATGTTCATTTTTTTACGGCAGATCGACAGTTGTGGTTGATCGCCCACCATCCTTTTCGTTGGTTTTTCGAACGTATCGAAATTCGCGATACTCAAGGCCAATATATCGGAGCCATTCAAAAGCGTTTTTCGATTCTCACTAAACGATTCGATGTCGAAAACTCCCGCGGCATGACGGTCATGGAAGTTTCGTCTCCCATTTGGCGTTTGTGGACTTTCACGTTTAGGCATCAAGACAAAAAAGTCGCCGAGGTTCAAAAGAAATGGAGCGGTATTTTTTCTGAGATGTTTACGGACAAAGATAATTTTCTGGTGGAATTTTCAGATCCCAGTTTAAGTGAAGAAGAACGGCGTTTGGTGATGGTATCTTCGGTATTCGTGGATCTTCTCTACTTCGAAAAAAAGCGATGAGCTCCTATCCTGCGCTTTATGGCCGCGTCAGTGGCGTGGCCGAGGTTCAACACTCGCGAGTCATTTTTATTAGTGATCACGATGGACGAGAGATTGTTTTGTCGAACACCACCCTTGGAATCAGTCTCGAAGGAACTAACTCTCATCACTACTATGTTTTCGACAAGCTTCGCCCGGACGTCCGTATCTGCATTCAAAACATTTTAGCCATTCAGCAGCTGGCCTCTTACGGAGTGGCTCCCGCCAGAGAGATCCTTGCCCAGGCTCAAAGAAAAAAATTAAAGCGGAGCGCCCTTGCCGGAGCACCCTTTTTCTTGTCCTTAGGGCTTCTTCTCCTTATTCCGTTAGTTTTGGCGCTCATTCCAGCTTCGTGGATGGCGCAAATTCTTCAACCACAGCACGAAAAAGCCCTGGGGAATCTCTTATTACCAATGATGCGCTTGCAGTTTGAAATTAAAGACAATCACCCGGCAGCTGTCCCCACCAAAAAAATCATAGACTTCATAAAAGCGGCCAACCCCGAACTTCATACTACGGAAGTTGAGGTTTACATTTCCACCAGCAAAGAGATCAACGCCTTCGCGGCTCCCGGTAATGTTATTGTCGTCAACCGCGGATTGATCGACAAGGCCGACTCCGTGGAAGAGGTCGCGGGAGTTCTCGCCCACGAGCTCGGGCATATTCATCAAAAGCATGTGGTCAAGTCCCTAGCCGGTGGCCTGGGCAGTCTCTTCGGAACCGTCCTGCTTGCAACTTTTGTAGGTTATGATGCGGCTCTTGTCGTGGCGAATGCCAGTGATTTTGTTTCCCTCAAATATTCTCGAGACGATGAACTGGCTGCCGATCAGCAAGGATTTAAGTTTCTCAACAACGCTCACGTTTCCACAGATGGGATGATTTCGTTTTTTAATAAAATTGCAGAGATGGATAAATTTCTGCCCAGTGTTTTAGCTCTCGCCAGTACCCATCCCTCATCCGTAGAACGTGCGGCGGCACTCCAGACTCTATCTGAAGAGCCTTTGGAGGTGCCTCTGAGGTCCCTTCCCGTTTCTCTTGAAGAGATCAAAAACTCTTTCGAGGGGGATAAGTAAGGAATTAAAGAACAAATCCAAAGCGGAATTCATTCACTCTTTGATTATAGTTCAGAAGAGTTTCCGCATAGCCGACATAGTATTGCATGTAGAATGCAGGGACGATGTCGAGACCGCCTAAACGAAACGAATACGCAAATTGGTACCCGCCCTGACTCCCATGCTGAGCGTACTTTCCGCCGGGCATTAACGAAATCGAGAATTCCCCTTTATCGATCCAAGCTTCGTAAAGCTGAATAAATGAAGCGGTGAGGATCACAGGCCCCATGTAATCACGAATATCATTGTTCGTAGGATCGAATCCATCGAGATACTGAAATTGGGCCGAGAATCGAACCACCCAGCGGGTGTATTCCGTATCAAAGTTAAAACGAACATACCTTCTTTCGAGAGATCGAGACTCCGCATCTTTTTTCCCATTGGACATATGGCTCCAAAAAGCAAAATCAATGGAGTCGATCATAAAGTCTTTGATTGTCCATCTATAGATGAGCTCGGGATTATAGGTGGAATCTTTGAACGGTTTGGAATCTTCGCGAAGATTCCAAAACATCTGCTGTGTATACGCGATAAAGAACGGAACATCACGAACCAGCGGCGCTTTAAAACTGAATTGCAGCTTAGAGTCGGGAACCCCATAGGCAAAGTAAAACGGATTGTGTCTCTGCAACACCTCTTGGTCTTCGCGGCGTAAAGCTTCTGACTGCTTATTTTCATCAGCCTTGTTTTCGCCCTGAGATGGCTCCTCACCTTTCTTCTCTACTTTTTTATCTCCAAAGGCTTCCGAAGGTTTTTTTTCGGTGTCAGAGTCTGGTTTTTTTTCGATAGCCAAAGATGAAAGTGTGAATGATAGAGCGACAACGATAAGAATTATTTTATTTAACATAGACTGCTTATAGATAAAAAAAGGGGACCTGTGTAGTCCCCTTAACATATTTACACTTAATAGTTTTCTACACCGTTTTTCGGCGAGCGACGACTAAGCGATAGATGTAAAGAATAAGCATCGCACCCAACACAGAGGCGATAAAGCCCGCAGGTTCGTTAGGCATATAAAAGCCCGCCGCGGAGCCAATCCAATTTGCAACAACGGATCCTGCGATACCCAGCAATGCCGTGATAATAAAACCGCCAGGATCTTTGCCCGGCATAAATAACTTAGCCACAGCTCCAATGATTAATCCGATAATAAATGCCCATATCATAATAAATGCTCCTTAATTTTTCCAGCGTCTCAACCAGTTTATCAACCAGTTTATCGACGACCCGAAGTTTGATTCCCTTTAGCTTTTAACTCTTCCAGCATTTCTTTTAAACCCTGTTTCTTCGAAACAAATCCGAGGGTCCTAAAATAAACGCTGTCCAGTTCTTTCGTCTTACTGCGATCAATGCCCGAGAGAACGATCACCGGCACTTTCCCCTGCTCCCACTTTAAGGGAATTTCAGGTTCCGTCGAGAGAACCGCTTCTGCGCGTTTGAGCGCTTCGATCCCATTCATGTCCGGAAGATTCCAATCGAGAATAATCAAATCAAAATATCCATCCATAAAGTGGTTGATCGCCTCGTAAGGATCCGTTGCGCGAGTGACTTGGCACTGAAGAATTTGTTCTATACATGGCTGCATCAAATCGCCGAAATCCTCATCATCTTCAATGAATAAAACTCTTTTGGCTTTATTCAGCTGTAAACTTCTAAGTTTGTAAATGCTTTGTGATGGTCCGAAAGACGGAGTTGATGACATCATAGAAACTCCTAGTTCTTCTTCACGTCGTCGAGTTTATCTTTACCTTCGCCGACCGCGTTTTCTACTTTGTGCTTCCCTTTTTTTAAGGCGCATTCCACTTTTCCATTCACCATCGGACAGGCCGCGTCTTTAGCCGCACGAACGCCTTTGTCTACAGTTTTACCAGCGTCACGGCCGGCTTCTTTTACGGTCTCAACAGCTGAGTCTTTGTTATCCGCAAAAGCAGATACACTCACAGAAAGAATAGCTAGGGTTGTTAATAATGTTTTCATATTTCCTCCATATTGGGGGTTAGGTGTGTTGACGAACTCTTCAATTTAAAAATCTAGGGAATATTGCGTGGGCTTCCACCTCTAAACAGAGAGACGAGGAAACTGATAATCGCTAATACCAAAAATACATATAATAGGGTCTGTCCAATCTCTAAAGACATTCCAGCAATTCCTGAAACACCAAAAATCATGGCGACCAGACCAATAACAAAGAAAGCTAACGCGGCTCTTAACATTTTGACTCCTTAAAACATGGTTTCTGAGAAATCTACTCAGCAATGATGGTGCCAGTCTAAAATTAATATATTTGATTTGAAAAGCTTGACTTGGGGATATTTGCTACATAAAACTATCAACGAGCAATAAAACCCCGAATTCCACAGGAGAGGTGAAAAATGGGACAAATACTTTTGATCGAAGACGATGCAGACTTGGCTGATATCATCGCAGGCTTTATGCGCCAAAAGGGCCACACCACGATTAAGTTTGATAACTCGGAAAAAGCCCTCGAGGACATCGTGAAGCAAAAAGTCACTGGCGATATCATCCTCACAGATTTAAAAATGCCGGGACTCTCTGGATTTGAATTGATCAAAAAACTTCACGAACAAGCCATCCAAATTCCCATCATCGTTATGACATCTCATAAGACGGTCGAAAGCGCCGTGGAGGCCGTAGAAGTGGGCGCATTTGACTTCGTCGTCAAACCACTTCACTTCCCACAGCTCTACATTTCTATCGAGAGAGCGATACATTTCTCTCGACTTAAAGACGAAAATAAAACTTTAAAATCTGTGATCCAAATTAAAGAGGGTACGGAAGTTTCAGAGATCAAAGGAAAGAGTACAGAGTTCCTCAAAGTTCTCGATCTTGCTCGTCGAGTCGCGAAAAGCAAAGCCAACGTATTTATTACCGGAGAGAGCGGTACTGGAAAAGAAGTGATCGCAAAAGCCATTCATCATATGAGCGATCGCAAGAAGAAACCCTTTGTTGCGATCAATTGCTCGGCCATTCCCGAACACCTATTAGAGTCGGAGCTCTTTGGACATGCCAAGGGCGCCTTTACCGGTGCTTCAGACAAAAAAGTCGGACTTTTCGAAGAGGCGGAGGGTGGCACTCTCTTTCTTGATGAAATCGGAGATATGAGCCTTCAGCTCCAGGCCAAGTTGCTTCGCGTGCTCCAGGAACGTAAAGTTCGCCGTGTGGGCGAGAACCAGTCGCGCAATATTGACGTTCGCGTGCTCTCCGCCACCCACAAAGACCTCGTCAAAGAAATTAAAACGGGTAAATTCCGCGAGGATTTATTCTTTAGATTGCGAGTCATCCCGATTTCGATCCCACCGCTCCGGGAGCGTAAAGATGATATTTTGCCTTTGACTGAATTCTTTCTTAAGAAATATTCAGCTCTCAATGAAAAACCTACACCTAAACTCAGCAAAGAGACGACGGAGTGGTTAATGCAGAACAGCTGGAAAGGAAATGTCAGAGAGCTAGAGAATACGATTGAAAGAGCCGTGGTCCTGTGTCAAAACTCTACGATAAACGTAGAAGACTTTATTGATTTAGAGTGGAATACGCAGCCTTCATCCGCAGACTCTTCGTCCAATTTTTTATTCGACTCGAATAAAAATTTGACAATAGATCAGCTGGTTAAGCAATATATCCAGGCAGTCCTCAAGAAAAATAAGGGCGCTAAGGATAAAACTGCAAAGGACTTAGATATCGATCGCAAGACTCTTTACAGAAAGTTGCAAGAGATTGAAACGGAAACCGGAGCACTCAACTATGATGCAAGATTATAATCTGATTGATCCCAAAGCGCTCAGCAAATACGTTGAGCGCCGACAAGGCGACGCAGACAATTGTGTTAAAGCTCTTCTCAGTGGAGATTTTAAGTTTATCGCTGAGGTTGCGCATAAAATCAAAGGCAACGGAACCACTTTTGGCTACCCGGAGCTTTCTCAACTTGGAGAAAGACTGGAAGTTGTGGCTCTTCAAGGAGACAAAGAGGGACTTTCTCAGTGCCTGAGCGAATTCCAAAAATGGATAGATACCACCAAGAAATCAATCTGAAATTTCGTCGATTAAATTCTCAAGATCTTTAAAACTAAGAGGCTTCGTTAAGAAAGCTGTAGCCTCATAATTCATCGCAATTGAGTCCAGATGCGTTTCCGCAGATAAAAAAATGACCGGCATAAAAACCTGAGGGAACTTATCTCTCACCGCATTTGCGATTTCGCCACCAGACATATCGGGCAGACGATAATCCAAGATAATTAAATGGGGAGGAGACGCCTGCAAGGTAATGGCATCAATGGCATCCTTCCCATTACTAAATGCCATCACATTGTATTTTAAGCTCTTTAAATTGAATTCTAAGACCTCTCTCAGATCATCATCATCCTCCACCAAAAGAAGATCCTTACGCCCTTCCATTTTAGTGACATTCTCTGCGGACGTGGACTGGGTGACGATGACATCAGGAATGATAATCTTAAAATTAGTACCCTTACCCGGCTGACTTTCCACATCAATAGATCCGTCATGAGCCAACACAAGCTCTTTTACAATCGCTAACCCTAGGCCTACCCCCAAGCGCTTGTTCATCTTATCCTGCCAGTACTTATCAAAAATTCGATTGAGGGATTCTTGATCAATTCCAATTCCAGAATCGATAACGTTGATATTTAAATGGCCACTTTGAATCCTAAAAGCGAGCGAAACTTTTCCATACGGCGGCGTAAACTTGAGAGCATTCCCGAGAAGATTCGAAAGAATTTGAAAAACCCGGTCGAAATCAATTTTGACCACGTGATCCACATTCTCAGTGTCGAGAGAGAATTTGATGTCTTTCTCGCGAGCCAGCGGCTCAAAAATTTGGTAAAAATCCTGGATAAAGATTTTTAAATTTCTTTTTTTCTTATTGAGCACCAAGGTGCCCGCATCAATTCTGACTTTATCTAAGATATCCGAAATTAGACCATTCATACGTCGAGACGTTCGCAAGATCGCCTTAATGTTATTATCCATGCTGCCCGCGGAAAGATGAGGATCTGCGTTGAGAGATTTAATCATCGCCTCGGCATTGAGCTGAATGGCGGCTAACGGGTTTCGTAAATCATGAGAAACAATGGCCAGCATCTCCTCACGAGCCTTCACCGCAGCTTCTTTTTCCTTTTGCGCCTCTGATTCTCTTTCTAAGATCTTTCGCTCCCAGAGAACTTTATCGATGGAGATGGGAAGTCGAGCCAAATTTGATTTGATCACGACGTCATTGGCTCCCGCCTTAAGAATATCTACCGTAGCCTCTTCACCAATAGCTCCGGAAACAAGAATAAATGGAATGTTTTTATCTTTTTCCCGCACAAGATCGAGCGCCTTGTGCGCGCTAAATCCAGGCAAATTAAAGTCAGAAAGTACGACGTCCCAATCGCGACTACCGAGTTTTATGAGAAGTTCAGCCTCGCTTGTCGCCTGCTCGTAAGCCTCAATCGTGTAAGACTTCTTGAGCGTTCTCCCAATGAGGAAAAAATCAGATGGCGAATCTTCGATAAATAGGACGTTCACAGACTCTCTTTCTCAGGCCCCTGGTTGAGGACCAACCAATACATTCCTAAATTGTTGACGGCCACCATAAATTTATCAAAATCAACGGGCTTAAGGACGTAAGAATTGGCTCCCAGATCATAGCCAGCGCACACATCTTTATCTTCGCTCGAGGTGGTTAAAATCACCACCGGAAGTCTTTTGGTCTTAGGATTACTCCGCACGGCTCGCAAAACCTCAATGCCATCAAGCTTAGGCAATTTGAGATCCAAAAGAACAAACTGAGGAAGCGGTTCGTTTTCGAGGTGAGTGTATTTCCCTTGTCGAAAAATATAATCGAGAGCCTCTTGCCCATCTCGAACCACATCCACTTTGTTGAGAATATTATTCTTTTGCAGTGCCCGGATGGTTAAGATTTCATCCTGTTGATTGTCCTCAACAAGTAAGATTATTTTTTCTTTAAGCATAAGCCTCTCCTGCCGATTTATCTTCTTTTGCTATTTCCGTGTACGCGTGCGCGGGCAATCTAAAATAGAAAGTGGCGCCTTCACCCACAGCGGCTTCGGCCCACACGTCACCGCCGTGCCTTTGTAAAACTCTTTTGACGGTGGCTAATCCAATGCCGCTTCCTTTAAATTCTTTATTTAAATGCAATCTTTGAAAGGCGCCGAAAAGTTTCGAGTAATACTGCATATCAAAGCCCACACCGTTATCTTGCACAAAAAAGACAGGCCCAGACTCCGTCTCCTGCTCTCCAAAAATGACCTTCGGCTTCTCGGCCTTCGAAGAATATTTGATGGCGTTCGAAACAAGATTCTCAATGGCAATCTTCATCAGAGCGCGATCCGCAGAAACAAGATGCTTACCCATCACGCGAATTTCAAATTCCGGCGTTCGAGTTTGGAAGTCGAGGCTATTGTGGCTCGAGGAAATGACTTCTTTAAAAAGCTCTGCAATATCGAATTCGGAAAAATCCAAATTGGATCGATTGATTCTCGAAAGCCTTAGGAGATCATCAATGAGATATCCCATTTTTTGAACACCTTCTCGTATAAAGTTGAGATAACTTTTTCCGGTGTCATCGAGCACATGGGTGTAATCCTCAATCAAGGCAAGACTAAATCCATCAATCCCACGCAGTGGGGCTCGCAAATCGTGAGAGACAGAATACGAAAAGGCCTCCAATTCGTCGGTCGTCGCCTTCAATAGAGCCGTGCGCTCGCTCACTTTGATCTCGAGATTCGAATTGAGTTCCACAATTTCTGTTTGCGCCGACTGAAGCTTTAATAGGTTGGAATTAAAAACGTTAAACAAAGTTATGATTTGTTTTCGTAAGTTCCATATCAAAAACGCCGAAAACAATAAACCAATCCCAAGCCCATAGATGATCACCATTTGAGCATTATGTGTCGTTTTCTCCTTAAGGTCTTGGTACACTTCGGTCTCGGAATTGATCACGTTTTGAGAGCTTTCCCTCACCTTATCCATTATAACCTTACCCTTAACTTCGTTCTCCGAGGCTTCTTTTTCGGAGACACGACGGGGCTGACCTCGCTCGTCGAATATCGTTTGCTTTTGGAGCTTAAGCCACTCTCCCACCAAACTGTCGATCAAATAAACATTGTCTTTGATCATGGGCTTCTGAGCCGTCAGTTGCTTAAGGCTTTCTATCTTCTCGCGATAGACCTTCTCTCCCCGCTCAAAGGGCTCGAGAAACACTGGATTATTTGTGATGTAATATCCTCGGACACCGGTCTCCATATCAATGAGAGTCTTCTCGGTATTGATACTTCGACGAACCACCAGATGGCTTTGGTCGGCCTCCTCGGCTAACCAAATCAGCGAGTTGATTTGATAAACAAAGAAGATCGCCAAAAGTCCCATAGCGGCGATCGTCGAACCAATCGAAAAAATAAGCGATCGACTGAGATCATTTTTAAGTAAACCATAATTTTCATCGGGCAACGGACCCGGCATATTTCTGTGCGGCATATGTTAGCATTTCGATTATTTGAGTTTCTAAGGTTTGTCAAAAAATCTCCGGCCTTTTGAACATTTCTTAGAGTGAAGATTTCTCCCTTAAACTGCACCGCTCCCGCGCCTATAGGACGTCGTTTGCCCCACCTGCTCTGACTCATTGAGAGCATTCACCAGACCGTTTTGTTCGGAATCTTTCGTCGACATCAATTGGACGTGATCTTTAGGGTTCGGTTTGTGGGAAACGGATCTGGATTTTCGAACTGAGAGTGGTTGTTTCTGCATAGGACCTCTTTCGCTTTCCTACGACAATGAATTGCAAGCGACAGGCCACGACAACAATCTAGCCCGTCTATTATGGCGCAGAGTCATGGGGCTAATCGCCTCGGCTCGAGATATTTTCCGCCCCGACTCCGACTATAAACTAATTATATTCAATTTTAGTTTGGCATCGAAGCTGCAATCGGTAAGGGTATATCGCTGCAGTCTGCAGTGATTTCAACCAACCCCCATTCCCGTCTTTACAAAGGCGTGCCTAAACAGAGCACGCCTTTTCTTTTTGGCCCATGAGCAATAAGGGCAAAAAAAAGGGAACTCATAGAGTTCCCTTTTGTGAAACATTAACAACGTCAAACTACTTTCGGTTATTGTGAGAGTCTTTTGGCGAAGACGCTCTAAGTGTCTTGGCCACAAGAAAACCCAACGCGAACACACCTGCCGCTGTATAATAGGGGTGACGTCGTGCTAAGGAAAAGGCTCGTTTTCCAAAAGCTAGCGATACGCCGGCCGCGACGTCGTACTTTTCGACGAATAACTTGCTCCACTTTTCAAAATCGACTCCGACTTTAGAGACAGATGATGACAGCGTATCGCTGACGGTTTTCATCAACTCCGAGGGTGGCATGGCTTGACCCATCGATTGGGCCGATTTACCATTCATCGCTTCTTTGACTTCGTTCTGCACATCTGGTTGCATAATTTCTCCTTGCTTTCGCTGCGGTTAATTACTGGTCTTTGCGTAAGCTTTCTTTAACATGATCTGAAACCTCAACAGATTTCTTTTCGAACTTTTCGAAGATGTCCTTCAATGACTGACTGACCTCTTCTTTTTTTGAGCCATACTTCTGAACAATGAGACCACCAATGGCCTCCATACTGCCCTTGGTTTGCTCGAGATCATCACCGGTGATATTTCCCCAGGCTTTGCGGATTTCACCTTTGATCTCTTGCCATTTCCCTTTTGCTTGATCTTGATTCATAAATACTCCTTATGTTGATCTCGTTTGATTACTGAATACTCTTTGATTCTATGATGATATCTACACGGCGATTTGTTGCGCGACCCTGTTTGGTCTTATTCGTCGTCAATGGTTTCTCAAACCCATAGCCTTCGGCAGTGATCTGACCATCTTCAATGGCATTTTGGCTCACGAAATACTTTTTAACAGACTCCGCACGTTTCTCAGAAAGAGTTTTATTCACCTTCGCAGAACCGACAGAATCAGTATGACCTTCTACTGTCACTTGAGCATCCGGCACGACTGTGAACAATTGCTTCACCTTTTCAAGAGTGGCGTAGGAATCCGGTTTTACTTCAGAGCGAGCGGTATCAAAGTTCACTTTTCTTAAGCGTACGATCAATTTGTCATTATCCTGGAGAACTTCAGCCTCGTTCGCAGCAAACTGCTTTTTGGCTTCTGCAATTCTCTTCTCCATAGTTTCTTTAACCGCATACTCGTTGTTCTTTTGAGCTAATGCCGATAATTTTTCATTTGAACTCTTATTGCGCTCTTGCATGCGTGCCAACGACTCGCTGGTGTCTTGCAATTTTAGATCTTGTTCAAAAATTGTGAGGGCTCCCGCTTCGTTGATTTTTTTCTCACGAGCGATGTCGGTCACTTTATTCAATTTATTGGCGGCAAATAAAGCTTTGGAAACCGCTTCGGTGTAAGCGCTCGGTTGACGACGGTTCGCCTCGATCGACTTTTCAGCGGATTTGAAAAGAGCTACAGCTTCCTGATAACTTTGGGGAGCTTTATCATCACCGTCATTTTTTACAGCTTTGGCAATTAAAGATTGGCTCTCTCCGAGGTTGGCTGCTTTTAAAGAACGAAGCTCTACGTCTAAGTAGTTATTTTCAAGACGGGCTAAAGTCTTGGCGTCGACCTCGTAGTCGCCATCTTCGATATCCTCACCTACGTCTGCGAGCTCGTTGTCGGCTTTCTTAAGCTCTTTACCCATCAATTGATGAGCTCCAGCATCAAGAGCATTTTGTCGAGCGGCAAGAACCGTCTCTAATGACTTGCTATATTTTTCGCCGTTGGCTTCCACTTCACGAAGGTACCCAAGAGCCTGACCTACATCTTCAAGAATATCATCAGAATCATCGCTATCCTGAACGCCTTCACGGGCTTCTGCGATAGAATCCTGGGCTTTTTCAAAAAGATTTGGCGAAAGTCTGTCATATTGTTTAGTTACGAGCTCCTTCGACTTCGTTTCAGCATTGGTAAGCTCTTGAACGGGATTTGAGCCCGAGGCAATATCTACTTTTTTGACCTTAGATGCACAAGCGATGAGCCCAGAGCATGCGGCAACGACGAGAGTATTAACAAAGAAGGTGTGCTTCGTCTTGATGTGCTCGCGATCCTGTTGAATGGTTTGTGTCTTATTTTCACTGAGGGGTGTGTTTGCGTTCATTTTTTCTCCTTATCAGAACATTAGAACTACAACCCTTTATTCAATTACAGTGCCTAGATTAAACCAGCCTGTGCCAGGTATATAAGATCTGAATAAGGAAAATAAGAACGGAGGAGGCGTTTAGCCTCCTAGTGATGATTTTTGCCCGGGCTTATTCTCTGTGAGGAACCACATTGTACGGATCATTCTCCTTAAGAAGAGAATACACATGATTAGACATGAGTCCGACGATGCGTCGGTACTCACCGAGCACATCAAGATGAATTGATGAAGTATTTATAGAGTCCGCACTCCCCTTAACCATTCGGGAAATGTGCGCTTCGCGCATTTTCTGCTCCATCTTTCGAATCTCACGCTTATGAAATATTACCTTACTGGCAAGCTCTCTATCGCGAGTTTGAAAACAACAGATCGCCATTTCGGAGACTTGCATGACGGCCGTGTACATTTCCTCGAGATCTCTTAACCCATCCTCGGGAAAAATAACTTTGAGCGTATGGGTTTTAGCGGAAAGCTCTAAAAGTTGATTATCGACAACATCGGCTGAGGACTCCAAATCTGCCGAGTAGTTCATGAGTCGAATCATTTCCATTTGAATCGCTTGGGGCGCTTGCTCCAAATTTTGAGCAAGATATAAGTTGAGTTCTCGGGAAAGAATATCTGTTTGATCGTCACGCTTCCGAATGCTGGCCACAAGATCAGGATCGCCCTTTCTGAGGATGATCAACGAATCCCGAATCATACTAAGTACGATGTCAGACATTCTTAAAATTTCTCTTTCCGCATAGGCCGCAATGATCGAAGGCGACTCCCACTCTGATTTTTTTAAAAATTGGACTCCGAACTCCTTCTCTTCATCAGATATTGGGATCAGCGACTGAATAAATCTCGCTCCAGCATTCACACCTGGATAAAATAAAAGCGCGGCGAGGCAGTTATAGGCCGTATTGAGATTGGCCACGTCTCGTTCTAGCGCTCCGGTCGTTAACCAATCTGCAAGATAAGTAGAGACCGGGAGAAAGACAATAACACTGGCAATTTTATAAAAACAATGGGCCCATGCCACTCTCTTCCCTATCGTGTTGGCCCCGGTAGCGGCAATCAGCGCCGTGGCCGTCGTTCCGATGTTGGCACCAAAAATCCAAAAAATACTGTCGTGAATAGAGATGAGATTGTGTCCCGTGAGAGCCATCGCCAGACCGATCGTTACGGCACTCGAATGTACAATTGCAGTAAATATGCCCGTCGCCGCCAAAGTCAAAAACGGATTCTCCTGTAACGCCTTCAAAGCAGAAACAAAAGCCTCGGAGTGCCCAAGATCCTTGGTGCTGAATCGGATAAGTTCTAACCCCCAGAACAGTAGGCCAAATCCCATAATGGTTGCCATCCATTCCTTAATCACCCGCCGCCGACTAAAAAAATTAACGAAAAAAGCGATTCCAAAAAGCGCTAACCCGTATTTAGAAATATTAAAACTTAAAAGCTGAACTGTAATCGTTGAGCCAATCGCTGTCCCTAGAATTAGGCTCATGACTTGGGAGAGATTCACGACCTTGGCGGCACCGAGCCCTACTAGCATGGTGGTCACCGCCGCCGAGCTCTGAAAGATGACCGTCAAAGCAATTCCTAGGAAAACTCCCCAGTACGGCTTATTTGATAAAATTTGGAAAATATTACGGATTTTTTCTGCAGATAAACTTTGTAAATTCTCGCTCACCAGATTGAGACCGTAAATAAACAGAGCTACGGCCCCTATAAAAATCACTAAAGATGAATGGTCCAAGTCAAACCCCTTCCAGTTTTAGAATGCTCCCCTCCTTGAAAAAATTCAACGGCTTATTTTCCCTAAACCCCCTTCCTCTTTGACGAATGTGGCGCAGAGAGCTAGGATGTGCCTCTTCATGGGCAAAGCGACATTATTTAACAAAATTCATGTGGAAATCACCAACGTCTGCAACCTCCAGTGCAGTTTTTGCCCAGAGGTGCATCGCTCAAAAAAAATGATGTCCCCAGAGACCTTTGAACGCATCATTCGCGAAATTCAACCTTACACAGGTCATATTGCTCTCCATCTGATGGGAGATCCGCTCGTCAACCCACACCTCCCAAAACTCATCGGGATTTGCGAGTCTTACAATCTACCCATCCACGTTGTAACTAACGGACTCTTGCTCAATGCGGAGAAACAGGCGGCGCTTTTGAGTCCAACCATTCAGCAGGTTAATTTTTCCCTCCACAGCTTTGTCGATAATTTTCCGGAGAAAGATCCCATCCCGTATCTCGAAAAAGTTTTCGCGTTTGTCCACGAGGCCCAAAAACAACGACCCGAACTGTACATCAATTTTAGACTTTGGAACTTGGAGAGCGCTGAAGGATCCTCTGAGAAGAACTTAAACCTATTAAGAAAAATCTCCGAAACCTTTAATTTCATGGCACCCACATCTGTCGATCTTCGTAGTAAAAAAAGTTTCCGAATAAAAGATCGACTCTACCTCAATTTTGATAGCGAATTCGTATGGCCCTCCCTAGAGCTTCCCCAGTTGAACACTCGGGGATTCTGTTACGGCCTAGAGACTCATGTGGGAATTTTGGTCGACGGCTCGGTAGTTCCTTGCTGTTTGGACAAAGAAGGCCAGATGGTTCTCGGTAATATTTTGCAAACACCTTTCATGGAAATCATTAATTCCGAAAGGGCTCAAAAAATGAAAATTGGATTTCGTCAACGTCAGCTGGTGGAGGATCTTTGCCAGCGTTGTAATTTTATTGAAAGGTTCAGCTCGTGATTCATCTCTCTCAAATCTCCAAATCTTATGGTGGAAAGACACTTTACAAAAACGGAAGTTTCCAGCTCAATCCCGGTGATAAAGTCGGACTCGTAGGTCCTAACGGAGCTGGTAAAACAACTATTTTTCGAATCATTACCGGCGAAGAGCGCGTCGACGATGGTCACGTTTCTCGCCCCGCTAAAACGGTTGTCGGTTACTTCTCTCAGAATAACGAGGAGATGGGTGGAAAAACTGTTATCGGTGAAGTGATGTCCGCTGCGGGTAACATTAGCGAAGTCGCCGCTCGCCTTAAGGTTCTCGAAGAAAAACTAGCCGAACCTATGGATGATGATGCTATGGCGAAAACTCTGGAGGAGTATGGAGAAGTCCAAGCGGACTTTGAGCGCCTTGGAGGCTATGATTTGGAACCTCGCGCTCGCGAAATCTTAGGTGGTTTGGGATTTTCAAAGCACGAGCAAGATATGCCGACCGAGAACTTTAGCGGCGGGTGGAAAATGAGAATCGCGCTGGCGAAAATTTTAACGCTAAATCCTGATGTGCTCTTGATTGATGAACCGACGAATCATTTGGACTTAGAATCCATTATCTGGCTCGAAGAATGGCTCAAAAATTTTAAAGGTGCTATTCTCATGACAAGTCACGATCGCGATTTTATGAATCGACTTGTCACTCGCATCGTTGAGGTCGCAAATAAGACAATTACGGTATATGGCGGAAACTATGACTTTTACGAAAGAGAGCGAGCCACGCGCCTAGAGCAACTCATTGCGGCCTCGAAACGCCAAGAGGACATGCTTGCAAAAGAGAAGGATTTTATTGCGCGTTTCGCCGCCCGCGCCTCGCATGCGGCTCAGGTTCAGTCGCGAGTTAAAAAATTAGAAAAAATCGATATTATTGAAATTCCCGAGGAAGAATCGGTGATTCACTTCGAGTGGCCCACTCCCCCCCGTGGTGGTGATGAAGTCCTCAAGATTGAAAACTTATCCAAAGTCTATCCTCCAAGGGGTGAGGAGCCTGGACCTAAAACGGTGTTTAAAAATGCGACCGCTTTAGTGAAGCGACAGGATCGCGTGGCCGTCGTTGGCGTCAACGGGGCTGGTAAATCGACGTTGATGAAAATCATCACCGGGCAGATAAAGCCGACGGAAGGAGTCTGTACCGTCGGTGCGAATGTCGAAGTCGGCTACTTTAGCCAAAGCTCTCTGGATATTCTGGATCCACAAAGCACCGCTTTCGAAGAGATTCAAAAAAGAATTCCGACGGCCGGTGTTGGCTTCATCAAAAGTTTATTGGGCGCCCTCAAATTTAGTGGAGATGATGTCGAGAAGAAAGTCAGCATCCTCTCGGGGGGAGAAAAAAGCCGAATCGTCCTTGCCACAATATTAGCACGACCGGTCAACTTCTTAGTTCTCGATGAACCGACCAATCACTTAGATATTGCCTCTCGTGAAGTCCTCTTAGATGCCGTTAAAAACTTTCCCGGCACCGTGATGATCGTAAGTCACGATCGACATTTTCTTCGCGAAGTCACCACTCGCGTTTTTGAGTTAGATAAGAACGAACTTCATGTGGTCGATGGCAGCTGGGAGTATTACCTTGAAAAACGCGGTAATCATTTAATTAAGAGTAGGCTGGGATAATGAATCTCTACTTCCGGTTATTTAAAATTATAGTATTGAATCTCTTTGCCCAGAAACAGGACGACGTCCATGCCGTCTGTAAAGATCAATTTCGCTGTTGGCCCTTAGATATGGACATAAACTTACACATGAACAATGGTCGTTATCTTACGATCATGGATCTTGGGCGCTTTTCGATCATGATGAAACTCGGGCTCTTTTGGATGAGTGTTCGCAAAGGATGGCTTCCGGTGGTGGCTTCTGTCAGCATCGACTTTAAAAAATCGCTCGGTCCGTTACAAAAATATACTTTGGAAACCCGACTTAAAAGCATGGACGATAAGTGGTTCTATTTCGAGCAAACCTTTAAAGTCAAAAACGTCGTTTACGCCATTGGAACCGTAAAAGCCGCTTTAATATATCGAAAGAAAGTCTTGTCGCCCCAATACGTCTTGCAAACTTGGGAGCAAAATCGATGAGTGAAACGAATTATATCACTCCAGAGGGATTTGAAAAACTTCGGTTCGAGTATACCGAGCTGCTGAATAACGAAAGACCGAAACTTGTCGAAGTGATTGCCTGGGCGGCGAGCAATGGCGACCGCAGCGAGAACGCAGACTATATCTATGGAAAACGTCGACTACGTCAAATCGATTCTCGATTACATTTTCTCCAAGGTCGACTGGAGTCGGCTCAAGTGATTGATCCTAAGACCCTTAAAGGGGACAAAGTGATATTCGGTGCCACTATTACGTATGCGGACGAAGATGGAGTTGAACACTCCTACCAGATTGTCGGGCAAGACGAGTTCGACATCGAGCAGAAGAAAATCTCTTGGAAATCCCCACTTGCCGCCGCCCTGCTGGGTAAAAAAATAGGTGACGAAGTCCTTATTAAGAAACCTAACGGAAATGAAACCGTCGAAATAGTAAAGATCGAATTCAAATAAGCCTTCTCTTTATTCTCATAAGTGATATATTTTTCGGAATTCATTGGAGGTAATTATGAAAATGAATATTGGCATTCCAGAAAAGGAACGCAAACAAATTGCAAAAGGTTTATCGACCCTACTGGCTGACTCTTACACCCTTTACTTGAAGACTCACAACTTCCATTGGAATGTGATGGGCCCCATGTTCAATACTTTGCACGTAATGTTCGAACAGCAGTACACAGAGCTCCACACGGCCGTGGACGAAATCGCCGAACGCATCCGCTCTTTAGGTGAGCTTGCACCAGGTTCATATACAGAGTTTGGTAAACTCACGAATATCAAAGAGTCTCATGGCGCAGTTGCCGCCGAAGAAATGATTGCACAGCTCCTCGCGGGACATGAGACCGTCGCCAAAACGGCGCGCTCGATCTTTCCTGCCGCCGAAAAGGGAAATGACGAAGCCTCACTAGATCTACTCACTTCCCGTATTCAGCTTCACGAAAAGACAGCTTGGATGCTCAGATCCATGCTTTCAGACGAAAACGCAAAGTAGGGAGTACTTATGAAACACTTTTTTTTCGTTGTTGTTGCCACGTTCTGCATCTCTCTTTTTGCCGATGAGACGATTGGACAAAAAACCGGTAAAGCCATTGACAATACTTTGGCTAAAAAAGATGCCGTTCAAAAAGATTTGCAAGACTCTATGGATTTGATTTCCAAAGATATTGAAGCTCTCAAAGCGAAAGTTGCGACATCTTCCGGAAATGCAAAAGCAAGCCTGGAGGAAAAGATTCATGCCTTGGATTCAAAAAAGCAGGATCTCAACGCTCAACTGAGCAAACTTAAAAGCACTTCAGGTAAGGCATGGCAAGATATGAAGGACGGAATGTCCAAATCGATCCAAGAGCTGAGATTGGCTTACGAAAAGGCTAAAAAGAATTTTAGCGAGCAGTAAAAAAGAATTTATACATACCTTGGTTCAAATAAAGAACTGCGGTAGCGGCGGCTATATGTTTTAGAGTATGGCCGCTAATCCCTACAGCTTCAAAAATCTGATGATCCATCACTTCGAGCAGCTTGGCTAAAATATAGAGTTTTAATCCCAATAGAAGGTATTTACGCGGAATTCGGCCCTTATTAATAAGGATCGCCATTGCGAGTAAGAGTAACAAAAATCCAAACTGAACGATGAGATAAGGTCGCAAATCTCCTAGACCCCAATAAACATTAATCACGGCCAATACAGAAATCGAATTCACTACAAATAAACACAAAACATAATTTTGAATTTTTAAATGATCTACAAGAAACAAGGTCAACAACGATGCAAATCCAATAGACATCGGGAAACGATCCCAAAATAAAGTGCGGGGCTCAGGACCCCAGTGAAAATAAGCAGAGCCCAAGGATGTAAAAAATACGCCCAGACTCAAGAAGAGATAACACCATGTATAGCTTTTTTCTGCCGAAGACCAAACTCTCACGGTCGTGATTAGTCCATACCCACCTACCAACGCAAAAAATAGATTTGATGTTACATCAAAGAAGTTAGGTACATCCCACAATTGTCTTTGATCGGCGAAATCAAAATATGTGGGTGGATCTTGAGAGGGTAACCATGGCCAGGCTAACGCAAAAGCGAGCCCGATCACAGCGGCGATAAGTAGAACTTGCTTTTTATCGTTAATATCGCTCGACGAAGTCTGCATCCTTTTAATATTGCATAGGTTCACGAATGAGGCTATTAGATTTGCATTCATATGATTTATGACTGTTTTGCATTTTTTAATGAACTGGATTTGCTGGATCTGCGGTTGAAAGAACTCTCACCGGTCGTCGACAAATTTGTGATCGTTGAAGCAACAAAAACCTTTCAGAAAACACCAAAGCCTCTTTATTTTCAACAGAACAAAGATCGCTATAAAGAGTACGAAGATAAGATTATCCACGTCGTGGTCGATACCTATCCCAATTTTTTTACCAAATGGAGAGTCCCTCGCACCTGGGATTACGACAATGCTCAGAAAGAATTTATCCTTAAGGGCCTTAAGGGAGCTCGACCCGACGACACGGTGATTGTATCGGATATTGATGAAATTCCCTTACGCAGTAAAGTCAGAGAATTTGCCCATACTCCAGGTATTCGCGTTTTCGAACAGTATCTAAGTTACTACTATTTAAATAATATATGTACTTTTATCCCAGGAGAGTCCGCACAGTTCCACGGGACAAAAAACAAGCAAGGCTTTGGATTTTGGCGTGGGTCTGTGATGGTGGAATATTCCCGCATCCAATCTATCAAAAAGACACGCCTCTTTCGAGATAAAGAAAATGCCCAGACAACGGTCATCCCCAAAGGCGGATGGCATTTTAGTTATATGGGTGGGGTCGATATGATCATTAAAAAGATCGAAGCGTGGACCCATGACGAATACAATAAGCCCGAGTTTAAAAGTCCTGAGCATATTCTCCAATCGATTCGAAGTGGGACATCACTTTTCGACAAATCGATGACGTTTAAACTTTTTCCGCTGGATGACACCAGCATCCTCTGGCCAGAGGCTCTTTTAGAATCTCCGGAAAGATTCAAATCAATGATTTTAGTTTAATGGGTTTGACGAGACCAGGCTTTGAGCGACTGAAGGAACTCGGGATTGGATTTGAGCATCCAGTCTCTTGCGGATCGGACAATGGTTTCTATGTCTGAGTGTTGAGGTTGCCACTTAAGGATATTTTTAATTTTAGTAATGTCGCCCACCAGCTCTGCCGCATCACCACTTCGACGCGGAGACATCTGATACTTCACTTTTCCCCCGGTTATTTTTTCTATACTCCGAATGATTTCAAAAACAGAAAGACCTTGGCCGGATCCAATGTTGAAAACATCAAACTTAACAGCGGACTCGAGGAGATAATCGAGAGAAAGCATATGAGCCTCGGCAATATCTTGGACATGAACATAATCGCGGATACAGGATCCATCCGGCGTAGGATAATCATCACCAAAGATTTCAAGAGTGTAGTGAGGATCAAACACGGCCTTTAGCGCTAAGGGAATAATGTGCGTTTCCGGATCGTGAAGCTCGCCGGCCTCTAAATCGAGATCAGCTCCACAAGCATTAAAGTACCGGAGAACAATCGAATTGAGCTTACGGGTCGATGAAATACTTTTGAGAAACTTCTCTACGGCCAACTTCGTGTCGCCATAAACATTAATGGGTAACTGATGGGCTGTCTCTTTAATGGGAGTATCTTTAGCCGCACCGTAGGTCGTACAACTGCTTGAGAAGATCATATTTTTCACCCCATGATCCAGCATCGCCTGTACGAGATTGTAAGTTCCAATGACATTATTCCGGTAGTACTTCATGGGGTCACGCATAGATTCCGCGACGTCAATAGCACCAGCAAAATGAAAAACCGCCTCAATCTGATTCTGCTCAAGAACATTCGCCACTCTTTGAGCGTCGCAAATATCACCTTCGATAAAAGTTCCCCATTTGGCGAGAGTTCCATCACTTCGCGAGAGATTATCAAAGATAAAAATCTCATGTCCTTTTTGTTGGAGAATTTTTGCAGTTTGGCTGCCCACGTATCCGGCGCCACCAGTGACAAGTATATTCACGATCTTTCCTTTGTCCGAGAATATATAAGCTCTACGTATTTAGCACAATCAAAAAGAAATTGGCGCCTGCTGAGCCCAACAAGCGCCAACTAAAGGGGGGGGGATTACTTGATTTTTACGTCGATCACGTTTTCAGCCTCGGGCTCCTGCTTAGGCAAAGCTATGGTGAGGACACCATCTTTGTACTCTGCCGTTACCTTTGATTTGTCGACGGTCTTGGGAAGTGTAAACACTTTATTAAATTTGCCGAATTCACGGCCGTAATAAACATAGCTATTTTTTTCACTTTCCGGTTTAACTTCTTTTTTCCTTTCCCCGGAAAGGGTCAATCGATTCTCTTGAATTTTTACCGAAAACTCTCCCTCCTTAAGACCAGGAAGATCAAAGCTCATTACAATTTTCTGTTCATCTTCCTCGATGTCACCGCTAATTGAAAGCATACGACCCTCATAAGGAGTATTTGCTAGCGGTTCAAAAATTCGATCAATGTCACACACCCAGTCGTTAAGGGTAGATCTTTTAATAAAAGGAATTAGCGCAGTCATTTGTTTCTCCTTCTTATCGTTTTTGCTCATCTGTTTTTTTCCTTAAAAAATAAAACTTCTAGAGTAAATTTGTTATCGCGTATCGAATCGTCAAGTGCACTTCGAAAAATTTTTTACGCCTTGACAGGATCTCGATCGAACACAGATTTATTTTTTAGAGCAAAAAAATAACGCCTAATTCTTTTTTAATTTTGTATAGAATTGATTCTCTGCCACTCGACCAAATGGCAGAGGAAGCAGTGCCGCAGTCCTTCGAGTCATCAAATTGAGACATTCAGTGGATTTGAATGAGTGCCACGATATTTCTTTGATAAACTGGACGGGATAAATCGATGAAGATCATCGGGTTTTTCAACAGCTAATTTGGAGGTACGTGTGAAAGATCTAATTCAATGCGAATATCATGGAATGAGTCCGAGTGACTGGACCGAACATTTTGTAGAGGACGAATTTGCCGCCCTCCTTGCAATGGGCCCGCGAAATAGCACGATGAAACTGCGAGCGGAGAGGCACAATGACCGGATCGACGGTAAACTGATCATCTTCTCCGACGCCGGGGCTTTTATCGTTCAAGATCGTTCTGGGGATATCCCAAGCCTCGTCAAATCACTGAAACGGCGAATGAAGAATAAACTTCACAAGTGGAAGGATCTTCATCATGGCAATGGTCACACCCGACGAGTCTCGGGCTTTTAAAGACGTGATGAGCCTATGACTTAATGCGTTAAAGTCGTATTTTACATCCCTTACCTGCCTCGATTTGGTACAAAACGGGGCAGTGAGGTTTTATGGCAAATTCAACAAATAGTGACAAGCTCTACGGTCAAATCGAGATAGAAAACAATAAATTAGAACGTTTTGAAAACCGAACCACCCATCGGGACTACACGGTCAATTTCACTTGCCCCGAGTTCACCTGCATCTGTCCTCGAAGCGGTTTCCCGGACTTTGCAACCATCCATATCGAGTATATGCCGGATCAGTTCTGCGTCGAGCTGAAGTCCCTTAAACTTTATATCAATGGCTTTCGCGACGAGAAGATCTTTCACGAGGACGTGACAAATCGAATTCTCGACGATTTAGTGAAGCTCCTTTCCCCTAAAAAAATGACCGTGAAGGCCGACTTTAACGTTCGCGGAAACGTGCACACAGTTGTCACCGCCACTCACGAAAAGTAATCCATGGAATTAAAGTTTCGTTATCGGTTCGAAGCCGCCCATCGATTTGTAAACTCTGCAAGTGTCCAGTGTATGACTCCGCATGGACACACCTGGCATGCGACGCTTCACCTCGAGGCTAAACGAAACGAACTCGATGAAAACGATATGGTGGCCGAATTTTCTCAGCTCAAATCTTACTGGAAAAAATTAATCACGGAAGTGTTCGACCATTCTTACATGTGCAACGAAGAGGACGCTCTGATACCCGTCCTTAAAACTACGCACTCTGAATGCCGTCTCCTAGTTTTTCCAGGAGACCCGACGACGGAACTGATCAGCGTTTTGATGTTTGCAAAGATGCAAAACTACGTCCAGAATTCCGAAATTAGACATTTTGTGAGAATTACTGGAATCAATATCGAAGAAACTCCAACCAATTCCCTCACCTGTGATCGCGAGTTTTATGAAGAGTGCATTCATCAGTACCATCGCCCTGACAATTGGTGGAACTCCTTAGACGTGTACGATCGAAGTTTTTCACATGTAGAAAAAAATGTGGTCACTGATTTTCGTCAGCGTGTGAATCAGAGCAATCAACATGTCCCTTCAAATTAACGATCTCTTTTGGACAGTTCAAGGTGAAGGTCGTTGGACGGGCCACCGCGCTCTTTTCGTAAGGCTTCCTTTCTGCAATTACAACTGTCCCTGGTGCGATACCGAATTTGACTCTTACACTCCCATGAGTGAAGAGACCTTTAAAGAATTTGCTAGCCGAGAACCGGCCCGTTTTGCCGTCATCACGGGCGGCGAACCCTTGGCTCACAAAGATCTGCCAAAAATCTTGAATATTTTAAAGTCGTTAGGATTTTTTATCGCTTGCGAGACCAACGGGAGCTTCCCCGCACCTCCAGAGATCGATTTCGTAACCGTATCTCCAAAACCTTACTCAAAAAATAAAAATCAGGAAAAATATTTTATCCACGAACAAACACTCCCCAGAGTCAGCGAGTTTAAGTATGTCGTTGATGAAAATTTTGACTTTACGATTCTAGGAAGACACAATCCCAAGAAAAAAGATGTGATCTATTCCCTTTCACCGGAATTTTCCCGGATGAAAAAAAATGTCGAAACCATTATGGGATTTATCGAAAAAAATCCCGACTGGAAATTATCTCTCCAAACTCACAAATGGATCGATATTCCCTAGATGTACTTAGTGAGCTGAATCATATCTTTGTGTTCCAGCGTTATGCGGTAACCCTGTCTCTTAAATAAAGAAATCAAACGATCATTACTTTTGGCCGTATTGTAAACGATCTTGCTCATTTTCAATTTCTTGAACCATCTCTCCACCTGAAGCATAAGTTGCGCCGCAATTCCCTGCCGCCGAAAGTTGGGTTCCACATATAAAGTCGCGAAATACCCATAGCGCTCCCCATCACGATGCTCTAAACGAGCAATGGCTTGACCCGTTTTCTCCTGTTCAGGATTCTCAGATATAAAAACCTTGCCCGTTGTCTTTTTCGAATCGATATGCCAACGCACTCTTTCGTTGAGCCAGTCCATCGAGTAAAGGCCTTCACCGATATTTCTTCCGAGAACATCGATGAGAGTCGCACGCATTCGCTCTGCAACCCACGAGATTTCATCATTGGAACTAGAATTGATTTCCCGAATCAGCACTGGCGACATAGTAAACGTTTAACACAGTTTACTGAGCTGCGAAGGATTATCTTGTCGTTAAATAAACGCCGAAGAATGTAACCGCTGTCCCAATCAGCCGCATCGGTGTTGGGTCCTTCTCTTCAACAAGATAGTCCCAAACATTGCTCGCCACCAGTTGAGCACCGACACAAAAAACAAACGCCTGGAGAGCTCCTATTTGCCCAATGGCTGTCGCGATGGAAGCAACTAGTAAAAAGCCAAACAAACCCGAAAGGAGCCACCAACCGCGCATATCACTCACAGCACCTTGAATGCGATAAGAGGCAGGAACAAGTTCCGGCTTAAGATATACAAAAGCATAGAGCAAAAGATTAAACACAACAAAGATGACGCCATTAAACAGCAAAGCTGAAGAAAACCCCCACGACTGAGCAATCAATCGATTAATCCCCGCCTGAAGAACCCCAAACACCCCCGCCAAAACCGCAAGCCCCACCGCCATGATAATTCCCCTCTCATATTCAGGATACCGGATACCTAATAACAAAAACCAAGATACCCGATAAAAAAACAATCCAACAAAAAACAAATCTATCGATTAAAAACCCCCACCATCGCACCTCTACAAACGAACTCAAAAAGAGTGGTTGGTTTTTTTATTTGTGGTTGGGTTTCCGCGGACGCTCGCACGCGAGTTCCGCTTCCCGCGGCTGTTTGAGCGGGAGAGTGTCCGAGGAAACCCAACCACAAATAAAAAAGGCGTTCCGAAGAACGCCCTCTTTTGTTTTCCAATCTCGCGAGAAATTAGAAGCGGTAGCTTACACCGACGCCATAGCTAGACAATTTGTCATCAGCAGCGCCGTTATCGTCGTTGAATATTGCTTTATCAGAGGAGTGAGAAGCGTACTCAAGCTTAACTGATGCATTCTGGTCAAAGTTGTACCAACCTGTCACAGTGATAGAGTTAACTTTGTTGTCAACGCTAGCAGCTCCGAAAGCCATACCATCTTTGTCATCAAGCATTTCGTAGCGAGCGCCAATGCCCCACATTTCCATTTTGTAACCAGCATAAAGAGCCATAGAGCTGATTTCAGTTTCAGTTCCACCAGTTGTAGGCTCCATAGACTTGTTCACATATTGGAAAGCAACATCGAGCATGTTGTTGAAGCTGTAAGAAACGATACCGTTCATAGTCTGAGTAGATTGCTCAGTCGCAGCGATTGCGAAACCAGTTCCACCATCATGACCAGATAAGTAGTTCAACTTAACTTTGAGGCCTTCAATGGGAGTCACACCAACAGACGCACCAAGGTGCTTGTTGCTGTTTTCATCAGCGTCAATGTTTGCCGTCGTATTTACAGCGTAAACACCGAAATCAAACATGTTCATCGCGTAGTTTACGTTTAGACCAGTCATGTACCAAGGCATAGTGAAGTTGAATGCATGGCCATGAGTGTAGTTCATGTTCTCAGAGTAGTTGTAAGTTTCGTATCCTAAGAAAGATTCGAATTTACCAACTCGAGCAGAGAAACCAGAATCACCAAATTTATGAGCTAAGTATGCATTCGTCAGATTCAACGTGCTCTTAATGTCGCCGTTAGAATCGAGCGAGCTATTGATGCGATCAAATACTCGTCCAAAACCAAGACCCATAACGATCGTGGTATCGCCCATACCTTTTTCAAGGTTGAGTTCAGCCATATCGACAGAGAAGTCTCCAGAGTTAGATGCAGAAGCGTTACCAGAAGCTGCACCTAAACCGATAGCTCCGGTACCGAAACCAGGCTGAGCTGTAGAGGATGCATTGTTTTTTGCGCTTGTGTGGAAAGCTGAAGCGGCGAAGTCTCCAGAAAGTTTAAATCCGTCAGTTTCTGCAACCGCAGTGGCTGACAAAGCTAATGTACTGAGTGCGACGACGAGTTTGTTTATCATGTTGTTCCTCCTAAAAGGGTTTGTTTTCTTGTTGCTTACCCCTACGGTCGCTCTAGTATGTAGTAATTTCAAGGAAAAAAAACAGCCGCTCGGTCGAGGCGACTCCTAAAATACTGTTCTTGCTTAAAAAACAATGAACTGATTCGGTCAGTGCACACTTTTTGGGCAAACACTGTCATTTTGATATCGCCGTAGCTACGGTTCCGTTGCTTTTTGACGACAGGTCCTAATGCAACAAGTTATGTCTTATTTTTTAGAATCACGTAGGCTGTGAAGATGCGTTTTGTAATCGCCTTTTTATTGATAACCTCTGCCGCTGGACTTTTGGCGTATGAACATTTCAATTTAGAGTACTGGCGACTCAGTCCCGAGAAGCGCACCGAACTCATTTGGAAGCAAGAGTTCGATAAAATCATTCAACGCTATCCAGATCTGAGAAAGCCATTTTTACTCATCACCAACATAGAGATGACGACGACAGATCAGCAATTTAAGGATTTGATCGACAAAACAAAACTTCCATTTCATAAAGCACAAAAGGGCAACTACACCTTAAAACTCCAATTCATGCCTTGGATCGAAGATATGAAGTATGGATACCTGATCCAACATGAGCTCTATGAAACCGAAACCCAAAATAAGATCAAAGAGTTTAATCTGAATCTCCCTATAGGATATCTCTGGTGAGAAATGAAAAAGCGCTTCGCTTCTTAGTCTTTATTCTTGCGGCCTTTACAACCTTCGCACTCTTCGGCGGAGTCAGTGTTCCCCTTTCGCGGAAAGAAACGTTTAAAAATTGCCAACCCGATAGCATCAAATACGATGATTTTAAATATTGCTTCGGAGTTATACAATCGTCGTATTTTTTAACTTCGAAATGCGATCTTGTAATTCTGCATTCTCAAGAAGATCCGATGACTGAAGGTCACGGCTATTTGATTCACTCCCCCTTTGATTGCCAAAGTTTAAACTTATCCATGAACTACGATGTGGACTGGGATCAGAACGGCGTTAAGATAAAGCTCACACCCGTCGGAAAATTAGTATCTCATCCCGATCTCATTTTGGACATTCCCGCAGATCAATTTAGTAACGCTCGGTAATTCAATATTTTCTAGATTTGAGAGAGAATAATCGTAGCCTTTTGAGATTCTTCGCTTTGCTCAGAATAACAGAGTTTTGATTTCGGCAAAAAAAAACCCGTAGTTTCCTACGGGTCCAAAATAAAAAGCTGGCATCGTGCTACTCTCCCACAGCGTTGCCGCTGCACTACCATCGCCGCAGGCGGGCTTAACTTCTGAGTTCGGGATGGGATCAGGTGTGACTCCGCCGCTATTAACACCAGCAAACTTGCTAATTTTAAAAGCTTTGTAATATTTTGAGTTCTTTTAAAAACTCAATAGAATTTAAGATAATTATATTTCTGTAATTTTAAAATTCTTTCTTAGAATTTTACGCCTTAACTTGAATTTGTTCTTGGCGATTTTCAGCTAGTTTCTTCAACTTAAAAAAGCCTCACGACTATTAGTAAGAATCAGCTGAACACATTTCTGTGCTTACACCTTTCTCCTATTAACCTTCTAGTCTCGAAGGAGTCTTTAGGGGGCCGAAGCCCCAGGGAAAATTAATCTCACGGTCAGCTTCCCGCTTAGATGCTTTCAGCGGTTATCCAAACCGAACATAGCTACCCAGAACTGCCATTGGCATGACAACTGGAACACCAGAGGTTCGTCCATCCCGGTCCTCTCGTACTAAGGACAGGTCCGTTCAATTTTCCTACGCCCACAGAGGATGAGGACCAAACTGTCTCACGACGTTCTGAACCCAGCTCGCGTACCACTTT